>CAMHER010000092.1 GCA_946184215.1 uncultured Clostridia bacterium
GAGTTCCTGATTATACCAGTCATTGTTATGGATCACAGCTGTCTTGGTATTATCCGGAACCAGGATACGGGTAACACCGCCGAAGTACTCATACATATGTACATGAGCTGTGATCCAGGCACGCTGTTTCTCATCGATAAAGGCTTCAACGTAAGGGTACTGGCTGTACGTCATAACGCCTACAAAGAGAAATGCCGGGATGATCTCACCGGTATCCGGATCGGTGATCTGAGCAGGATCTCCGGCCCAATCGACCTCGATCTGCTCACCGGGCTTTCGGTTGATATGCATCGTAGCACGGCGTTTCTGTTCGTCCTGCTGGATGTAATAGCAGAACTGGGAATACATTAGGGGATCGTCGCCGGACTGGCGGCACTCCTCCAGGTATTCCGTCCAGAGGAGTTTTTTGTTGACTCCGTTGCGAAGCAACTCCTTCTGGATGTAGTTGAAGTCAGGCATCCGTTTTGTTGATGACACTTGCTTCTGTGCGGATGGAAACAACTTCTCCGCAAGGACGGCATCGGTCTCGTTGGCTTCCAACGGCCAAAAGATGTTGAGCTCTTTGGCGCGCTTAAGCACACGGTTGACCGTTTTCTTGGATACACCGCTACTGTCAGCGATGCTCTGTTGACTGAGACCCAGACTTGCCAGGCGCAGGATCTCTCGGTACTTGGTCATATGAGCGACCTCCTTAGAATTATTTACGCCGTGATGGCGCATACCATAATTCTAAGGCAGCGTATGAGTGGTTTCCATTGCCGGATCGTTGGTTTCCAAGCATCGGAATCACGGTTTCCTATTTCCCGGAATGCTGGTTTCCGAAGGCCCGGACACTGGTGTCACGAGGCCCGGAATACTCACTTCCGCTGCTGGACTTTGTGAACAGGAAGTATCGGACCAGCAGTAAACTTAAGAACATCACTGAAAAAAAGGGCCTGGATCCGGCAGAAGTGAAAAAGGTAGCGGACAGGCTGTGGTCTGATGTAACTGCCATAGATGACTACTTGAAAGTAAACGACGATCTTCCGGAAGAATACAAGGAGATCGTACGAAGCTGGAAACGACGGATACAGGGTAAGTTTTTGATGGAGCGGCATCTGAAGAAGGGTACGATCTTCATTTCTCTGGAAAATGAAGAAGTATATCAGGTGAGCGGCATCATATCGAGCTGGGAAGAGATGTTTTATGGAGCGCCAATGCCACTGATACTTGAGGCAACGTTTATGCCATTCAGGGACGTGATCATATCAGATGGATTAGTAATGCCGTATAACGTCATTGTTGGAGGTGGCATGAAACGGATGTTTAAGAATGTATATATGAACGCAAAAAAGAGCGGCCGGATTCACCAGTCGCTCTGAGAAAGCTCTTTGAGTGAGAAAAAATCAGGAAGCTCAGGTTCTAATATCTATAAAAGTGATTGTTCTTCTGATTTATCGTTCTATCAATAACTCTATAAGCTTGTATTTGTCTTTGCTAAAAAGGCGAAATGGTGAACCTGCACACAGCTGAAAAAAAAGAAGGGGGCCTGCCGCTGTGGGCAGACCCCCTTCCCTGTTCTTTTTTGCTGTTTACAGCTGGCGCAGGATATACTGCTTGACCTTCTCCAGCGTGCTTCGCTTCCAGGCGCCCTCTGCCGCGGTGGCCGCAAAGGGTGCGATGATGTGGAAGTCCATGTGTTCGCCCTCGTAGTAGCCGTCCGGTTCGGTGCTGTTGTAGTACGCGTTCCAGACCTCCTCCGGAGCGTTGGTGAAGCGCTCGGGCTCCAGATAGCACAGCGTCCGGCGGTTTTCCGTGTCGAAGGCCTTGGCGTTCAGCGGGGCCAGCAGGCGGTATTCCTCTTCGCAGACGTCGGTGAAGATGTCCGGCAGCGGCGCGACGTCGATGCGCTCGTCGCCGCGGACGATCTGCAGACCTGTCGCCTCAAAATCCAGCTTCTCCTCGGTAAAGATCAGCTTGAGCAGTACGCCCACGTCGGTGTACTGGTGCACGCGCTGATAGTTGGTATCGAAGATGAAGTTGCCCAGGGAGTAGAAGATCGCCTTGCCGTTGTCAAACAGCTCGTAATTCTCCGGCACGTGGGGGTGGTGCGCCACCACCACGTCAGCGCCCAGCTCCAGGAACTTCAGATACCGATCCCTGGTGTAGGGATTGGGCAGGCTGGTGAACTCCTCGCCGCCGTGGGAGACGACCACGCACCAGCGGCACTTGCCCTTGACCTCCGCGATGCGCTTTGCTATGTACTCCATATCGTTCCAGCGGAAAATGCCCGGCTCGGTGGCGGTGGCAGGGATGCACTCCGACAGATACGCCACACCAAACATGCCGATGCCGCCCGCCTCATCCAGGTAAACCGGCTCGGATGCCTCCACCTCGTTGAGACCGGCGCCGATCGTCCGGCAGCCCAGCTGCGCCGCCAGGGCGCGCGTGTTCACCAGGCCCTCGCGGCCGGCGTCCATGGTGTGGTTGTTGCCGATGGACCAGATGTCCGCGCCGATGCGCCGGAGCACCTGTGTCACCTCGGGACTCATGCTGTGGAAGAACACACCGTGGCTTCCGTTGTCCTCCGCGTCGATGAGCGGGCCCTCCACGTTGGCCACTACGTGATCCGCGCTGTGGAAGAAGTCCAGCAGCGGCTGGGAGAGCAGGTTCTCGTCCTTCCACCGCTGGTCCATGTAGCGGTCAAAGCCGATGTCGCCGGTGAAAATGATCGAAGTTTTGTTCTTTTGATTCGCCATGCTTGTCTCCTGTTCAACGAATGCGCTTGAGGGTCTCCAGCGTCAGCTGCCACACGCGCCGGGTGGAGGCGATGTGCAGCCGCTCCCGCGGCGTATGGATGTTGGTCAGGTCAGGGCCGAAGGAGATGCAGTCCAGCTCCGGCATCTTGCCGGAGAGGATGCCGCACTCCAGTCCCGCGTGGAGCGCCGCAATGGTCGGCTCCTCACCGTAGACGGCGCGGAAGGCCTCCACCGTGACGTCGCGCAGCGGGGAGTCGGGCCGGTACTCCCAGGCGGAGTAGGACGCGGGGATCTCGATGCTGCCGCCCAGGGCTTTGGTCAGCGCCGCCACGCGCTCGGTGGTCTCGTCCTTCTGGGAGTTGACGCTGGAGCGCACCATGAAGCGGGCCGTCACCTTGTCCTCCTCGGAGAACACCTGACCCAGGTTGAGGGAGGTCTGCACCAGGCCCGGCACGTCGGCGCTCATCATCTGCACGCCGTTGGGCGCGCAGAACAGAAAGCAGATCACGCGGCGGGTGCTGTCCGCGTCCAGCGCGGGGCCGGCGGCCTCCGCGGGGGAAAGACGCACGGATACGCCGCTGTCCGCGGTGTGGAACTCGCCCTTGAGCGCCGCGTCCAGCTCGGTCACGACGCGCTGCGCTGCGGCGGCGTTCGCCACGGTGATCACCGCGGAGGCGTCCCGCGGGATGGCGTTGTCCTTGGTGCCGCCGCGTACGTCCACGATGCGCACTTCGGTCTTCTCCGAAAGCTCATAGAGCGCGCGGCCCATGAGGATGTTGGAATTGGCGCGGCCCTTGTGGATCTCCTCGCCGGAGTGGCCGCCGATCAGCCCATCCACCGTCAGGGTGAAGGTCTCGCCGGCGAAGGGCTCGCGCTTCACGGGAAGGGTGCACACCGCGCGGGTCGAGCCGGCACAGCTGACGGTCAGCACCTTCTCCTCCTCGGAGTCGATGTTGATCATGTACTTTGCCTTGAGGTCGGAGGCGTCCAGCGCGCGGGCGCCGATCATGCCCACCTCCTCGTCCACGGTGAACAGGCACTCCAGCGGTCCGTGGGCGATATCGTCCGCGTCCAGGATCGCAAGGCCCATCGCCACGGCGATGCCGTCGTCCCCGCCCAGAGTGGTGCCCCGGGCGCCGACCTCGTCACCGTCCACGAACAGGTCGAGACTCTCCGTCTCCATGTCCTTGGCGCAGTCCGGATCCTTCTCGCAGACCATGTCCATATGGCCCTGCAGCATCACCGTGGGGGCGTTTTCGTAACCCGGCGTCGCGCCCTTCCAGATGATGACGTTGTTGGCCTCGTCCTGGCGGTACTTCAGCCCGCGCTCTTTGGCGAAGGCGACCAGATAGTCGCTGATGGCCTTCGTGTGATAGGACCCGTGGGGGATGGCGCAGATCTGCTCAAAAAAGTGAAAAACGTTTTTTGGCTCCAGGCCGGATAGCACATTCATCCTATAGCCTCCTCTTGCTCCTCGCACAGGAGAATTTCTTTGCTGCGCTCAAATTCATAGCTGCGCAAGCCACGCTTGTCCGTCTCGATTTCTCCGAGTTGGTTGTCGTAAGGATCCATGCGCCAATACTGTTTCGGGACAGTAAACGGCGCTTGGAATTCACGATTCGCCACCATACGGTAAGCGTCAAGATTTCCGAAGTAAAAGCGGCGGCGCTCTTCATTCTGCGCGCGCACTGCCGCAGTACCGTAGGACGGGTCAGCAAAAAGCCATCCGTAAGGTGCAATATAAAAGCGCACCCAATCATGTCCCCCGATAAAATCTGGCTCCGCCGTCAGTCCGCTCTGCCATTGCGCGGGAATACCGGCACAACGGCAAAGCGTAAGGAACAGCAGTGCAAACACACCGCAATCGCCGGTGTAGCTGCGGGCACAGGACTGCGCAATGTCCTCCAGAATAAAGTACGAGGGCATAAAGTTGTACCGCATCTGCAACGTAATGAAATCATAAAACCGGCGGGCCTTTTCCAGCGGATTATCCGTGCCTTTCGTCAGTTTGTCCACAAGAGAATGGATGAACGGAGTAAATACGACGTGCGGAGCGATCTCTTCCGTATCGAAGGTCGGCTGTACCGAATCCGCCCGGACATCAGAGAGATCGTGATACGTTGCCGTATGCAAATAGGAATACTCCACGACAAACGGATGATTCTCTGTCATCGTCTCCTCCCAGCAAACCGTGCGCTGCGCGGCATCCTCCGGTGCCACACGCCCGGTCTCCGGAAAAATCTTTTCAATGCGGATATCGCTCTGCTGCTCGCATGCTGCAGGAATAGGCAGGTGCGCGCGGACAAACATTCCCGGCAAGAAGCACTCATCCTTCACACGCACGCTCGCGCGGATGCGGATACGGTTGGTCATGCTTCCGTTCTGCCGCATCAGACGTGCCACGCGATCCAGGCGGCCTTCGCCCTCTTCCCGCGTCACGCTCTCCACGCCATGCATCATAACGCCTGCGCGCTGTGCAAAGGCAGGTTCAGCCTTGCACATGGAGGAAAAGAAGCGGTTGAAAAAGTGCATCTCTCCGTTGAGATAGACCCAGCCAATCTTACCTGCGTCCACGCGTTCGTCAAATTCCTTTTCTGTGAAGTCCGGAATATGTTGCCGTATTTCAGCAAGCGCATCTGCGCGGGTCAGCGGATAATCTTCCGGTATACGGCACATAATCTCGCGTTCGACCGTCATACAGTTGCGCAGCGCTTCAGGTAAATCCTGCCGTCTGAGTTCCCTGTCAATCAGCCGAATTGCACCTTCCAGATCGCCCCATGCTTTGCGGCGGGCAATGTCTTCTGGCAATCCCACGCTCAAGAAGCGAAACATTTCATTCTGATTCATTATGCTTCTCCTGTTTGTGCCGAGGTGCAAAAGCACCTCGGCACATCAAAATCAAGACAGCATTTTCAGCAATGCGCCCATACCAAGGCCGGCAAAATTACCAATTGCCGCGCCAAGCACACCCATGAGAACGCCGATACCGGCATACGCCTCATTGTACGAGCAAGCGATGATCGGTGCAGAAGCAGAGCCGCCGATATTTGCCACCGACGCCGTGGAAACCATGCACAGATCCCAGTGGAACAGCTTCGAGAGAATGTACATACCGACGACATGAATCACAAGAATGAACACGCCGTAGACAACCCACATCGGGGCGGAAAGCAGATCGTTCAGCGGAGCCTGCGTAGCAAGCAGCGAAACAACCGCATACAGCAGGATCGTGGAAAGCTCTTCCACAGCAGGCAGACGGCCAATGGACGTCATGGCACATACCAGACCAAGGATCGTGACGAACACGGTGGTGCAAGTGCCCTTATCAAACATACCAAGGCCGATAGCCTTAAAGCCGGTATTCATCAGGAGACCGATCTTCTGAGCGCAAGCGGAAACCATCAGTGCAAGACCGATCAGCCAGATCCAGTCGGCAGCCTTGGCCTGCTTTTTATCCTTGGCGATTTCAGCGTTTGCCGCGTCAGCAACCGCCATCAGCTTGGATTTGTCAGCCTTTGTGGCATTATCCCACTTATCCGCATACTTCACCATGAACAGCAGCAGCGCAATCCACAGCGAATAGCACACCGTATCAAGCGCAAGTGCGCAGGCATATGCGCCTGGATCGACCGGCAGTGCGTCACCCATAGCCGCCATGTTAGCGCTTCCACCAACCCAAGAGGCATACAACGCAGCGGTTGCACCCCAGGTATCGGCACCGAGAGCACCCTTGAAAATGGGGTAGCCGACCAAGAATCCAACTGCAAGCGTCAGTGAGCAGCCAAGAAAGATTGCAATCATGCGACCGGAGAGCTTTGCCAGCTTGCGAAAGTCGCAGCGCAGCAGCATGACAAAGATCATCGCATAAAGCAGGTTGTTTTTCAGCACACCGTAGGCAGCGGAGCACTCCTCACTGTTGTACAGGCCCATCGTACAAAAGGCCATGTTGAGGATGTAGATCCACACCAGCGGAGGTGCATAGTTGAACACTTTCCACTTGCCGTACTTTTCCAGTGCCAGCAGACTGCCGGCAAGGAACAACAGAAACGCGATGTAAGTAAAGCCATTGGTAATCGTAAACATAGTTTCTCCTCCTTAAAATTTTATTTTAAGCGGGTGGGTTAGTCCCCCCCTAAAAACAAAAAATCCCAGCAGTCGGGCACAAAGAAACGCCTGAGCATACTGGGTTTCAGCTGCGACGCTGTCGGGGGAACCGACGGCAAGCAGACATGAAGCAGATTTCTATGCAGTTTTTCAATCCTCCATCATGGAGCACCAGCGCTTGAGCGCATCACGATACGCCACCAGCACGGCCTTACGGGAAGAACCGCCGTAGCGCTCGCTAAGCGTCTGTTCCAGCCAGTCGTCGATGTCCGGAAAACGCTCGCCAAGGAACACCTTGCGCAGGAAGGACTGGGTGGTGTCAATGGTGTGCGTACAGCTGAAGTCCACCACCTCGAGGGTCTCGTCGTCGACCTCAAAGGCCATGTAAAACGTGCCGTATGTTTTCGTAATGGCGTTGTCCGCATTGGTGCGGGACTCGCCGACTACAAATCTGGTGTGTACCGCGCCCAAGGGTCTCACCCTTCCCTTTCTGTCATTTTTTACAAAGCCTAGTATACTGAATAACGCAAGATTTGTCAACATTGTTCAACAGTTTGTGAACGCCGTTTTCCCCGCCGCACCGGCCGGGAAAAGAGCACTTCTC
>CAMHER010000093.1 GCA_946184215.1 uncultured Clostridia bacterium
TGCAGCCGGCCATCGGCTCGACGACTGCCCCGAAGCGCCTCGGCAGAGGCGTAGGCTCCGGACTCGGCAAGACGTCCGGTAAGGGCCACAAAGGCGCCAAAGCCCGCTCCGGCGGCGGTAAGCGCCCGGGATTTGAAGGCGGTCAGATGCCTCTGACCCGCCGCCTGCCCAAGCGCGGCTTTACCAACATCTACCGCAAAGAGTACGCGACGGTCAACGTCAGCGCGCTGGAGTGCTTCGAAAACGGCGCTACCGTAAACGCGGAAGTGCTGGTCGAGGCCGGCCTGATCAAGAAGACGCTGGACGGCGTCAAGATCCTGGGCGGCGGCGAACTGAGCAAAAAGCTCACCGTGAATGTGGATAAGGTGACTGAGTCCGCTAAGGAAAAGATCGAGGCAGCCGGTGGGAAAGTAGAGGTGAAGTAAGCGATGTGGGAAACCCTGCAAAACGCATGGCGCGTCAAGGATATCCGCAAAAAGCTTCTTTACACTTTCGGGATGCTGATCCTGTTCCGTCTGGTCAGCGTGATCCCCGCTCCCGGCATTGATTCCGCAAAAGTCAGCGAAGCGATCAGGGGCTACGACGTCCTGAACCTGGTCAACATGATGACCGGTAACTCCTTCGCTCAGATGACCATCATGGCGATGGGTATTACGCCTTACATCAACGCCTCCATTATCATGCAGCTGCTGGCAGTCGCCATTCCGGCGCTGGAGCGGCTGAGCAAGGACGGCGGCGAGGAAGGCCGCAAGAAGATCAACAAGATCACCCGGTACGTCACCGTGGCCTTGGCGATCCTCCAGTCCGTCGGCATCATCATGACGCTGAACCGCTCCATGCAGGTGCTGAATCCGGACTACAACAACTTCTGGGGCTACACGCTGATCGCCCTGGTCATGGCCGGCGGTACCGCCCTGGCCATGTGGATCGGCGAAAGGATCACCAAGAACGGTATCGGCAACGGTATCTCCCTGCTGATCTTCGTCGGCATCGTCAGCAACCTGTTTAACGGCATTCTCCAGGCGATCCTCGGTCTGTTCACCGACAACGCGAGCCAGGCCCTGGTCCACCTGATCGTCATTCTGCTGACCACCATCGTCATCGTGGCGCTGGTCACCTTCGTGGATATGGCGGAGCGCCGCATCAAGGTGCAGTATGCCAAGCGGGTCGTCGGCCGCAAGATGTACGGCGGCCAGAGCACCCACATCCCCATGAAGCTGCTGGCCGTGGGCGTTCTGCCCCTGATCTTCGCCTACTCCTTCATGTCCTTCCCGGGCACGATCATGGCGATGATCAACAGCAACTCCGGCGCTTACAAGTGGTGGGAAGCCAACATGAACCAGTCCAGCTGGCTGTACGCGGTCATCTGCGCGCTGCTGATCATCGGCTTCAGCTACTTCTACACCGCCATTACCTTCAACGCTGAGGACATCTCCAAGAACGTTCAGCAGCAGGGCGGTCACATCCCGGGCGTTCGCTCCGGCGCCGCGACCACCATGTATCTGAACCGGACCAGCAAACGGCTGACCCTGTTTGCGGCCCTGTTCCTGGCGATTCTGGCCACCGTGCCGACCTTTGTCTGGAGCGCCGCGAAGGTGACGATCCCCTTCGGCGCGTCTTCCATCCTGATCGCCGTGCAGGTGGCGCTGGAAACCATGCGTCAGCTCGAGGCCCAGATGGTGGTCCGCCACTACAAGGGATTCCTCTGATAAAGGAGAACATACCGCTACGGTCCCTGTTCAGACATCCCACCTTCCCCCTCAAAAGGGAAGGTGGGATTGTGTGGCTATAAGTCCAACGTTCAGAAAAGGAGTTCAAGGATGAATATCATCTTTCTGGGCCCTCCCGGCGCGGGAAAGGGCACGCAGGCTCAGCTGCTGACCAAGGAACTGGGCATCCCCCAGATTTCCACCGGCGACATGCTGCGCAAGGCCATGCGGGAAGGGACCAAGACCGGCCTGGAAGCCAAGCGCTATGTGGAATCCGGCGGCCTGGTGCCTGACGAGGTCGTGATCGCCATCGTCAAAGAACGGCTGGCGGAGGACGACTGCAAGAACGGCTACATGCTGGACGGCTTCCCCAGGACCGTGTTCCAGGCCGAAGAGCTGGCCAAGTTCGCCAAGATCGACGTGGCGGTGGACCTGGATCTGCCGGACGAGGTGATCGTGGAGCGGCTTTCCGGCCGCCGCGTCTGCCCCAACTGCAACGCCACCTACCATGTCTCCCAGCTGGGCGGCAGCACGGTCTGCAAAAACTGCGGGGCGGAGCTGATCCAGCGCAAGGACGACTCGGAGGAGACGATCCGCAACCGCCTGAAGGTCTACACGGAGCAGACCGCTCCGCTGATCGACTATTACCGCCGCCAGGGCATCCTCCGCACGGTGGACTGCCAGGGCACGGTGGAAGAAAACTTCGCGCTCGTTAAGCGCGCGCTCGAGGCCTGATCCTTCATGATCATCATCAAAAATCTGGAGCAGATCGCGCTGATGCGGTCTGCCGGACATCTGCTGTACGACGTGCTGCAGTACCTGGCCGGCCAGGTGAAGCCCGGCATCACCACCGAGGATGTCAACCGCATGGCGGATGAAATGATCCGCAAGCACGGTGCCATCCCCACGGAGCTGGGCTACGCCGGCTATCCCAAATCCATCTGCGCGTCCATCGACGACGAGGTGGTGCACGGGATTCCGTCCCCCAACGTAAGGCTCGAAGAAGGCCAGATCCTGTCCATGGACCTGACGCTTTCCCTGAACGGCTGGCAGGCGGACAGCTGCCTGACCGTCCCCGTGGGGGAAATCAGCCAGAAAAAGAAGGACCTGATCCGGGTGACGGAAGAGTGCTTCTGGACGGGCTATCACCAGGCGGTGAACGGAAACCGTATCGGGGACATCAGTTCCGCCGTGCAGCGCTACGCAGAATCCCGCGGCTACGGCGTGGTCCGGGATCTGACCGGCCACGGCATCGGCCGGGAGATGCATGAGGATCCCAGCGTCCCGAACTTCGGCGCCGCGGGGCACGGGCCCAGACTCCGCCCCGGGATGACGATCTGCATCGAGCCCATGATCACCGCCGGCACCTGGAAGGTGCACGAGCTGGCGGACGGCTGGACCATCGTGACCAACGACCATCAGCCGGCCTCCCACTACGAGCACACCGTGGTGATCACCAAGGAGGGCGATCCGGAGATTCTGACCCTCCCGGACGGCGGGAAAGGCAGGCAGCTCCTTTGAAGGCACCGATTGAAAAAGGAAATTTGGTAATTTCCAAAAAAGGACGTGACAAAGGGCGGCTGTTTGTGGTATTATATTCGTTGGACGCTGATTACGTCTTTCTTTGTGACGGCGATCTGCGAAAGGTGAGCCATCCGAAGAAAAAAAAGCGTCTTCATCTGGCGCCGACGGCCCACGCCTGCCCCGAGCTGACCGCCCTTTACGAGAGCGGACGGCTGCTGGACAGCGACGTGCGCAAGGCGCTTGCACCGTACCAAACAGTTGCAGCCGATTGAGGAGGGTTTAGCGATTTGTCCAAGGACGATGTAATTGAAATGGAAGGCAAAGTGGTCGACGCTCTGCCCAACGCCGTGTTCCTGGTGGAACTGGCCAACGGCCATCAGATCATGGCGCACATCTCGGGAAAAATGCGGATGAACTTTATCCGGATCTACCCGGGGGACAAGGTGACCGTGGAACTCTCCCCTTACGATCTGACCCGCGGCCGCATTACGTGGCGCAGCAAGAATTAACGAAGCATCCGGGCTTCGGCCCGTTTGTTCAGACCGGCGGTTGACTGCCGGTGACCACCCCTTGGAAGGAGGGAAACCGAAATGAAAGTTCGTCCGTCTGTCAAGCCTATGTGCGAAAAGTGCAAGGTGATCAAGCGCAAGGGCCGCGTTATGGTGATCTGCGAGAATCCCAAGCACAAGCAGCGTCAGGGCTGATCAGCTGTAAGCTGATACTTTGACAGCAGGCGGCACAGCGCCGCCTGCCATTCAAGCGCGTCCGATGGACGCGCTGCATCTGCGGACCGGTCCTGGCCCGCAGATGCAGCGTGCCGGTTGGCACGTGTTCTTCTGTCTGTGATCTTTTTTTCCGGACAGGGGAAACGGGAAGCATTCTGCTTCCATCTTTCTTTCGTCATGGACGGCGGCGTGGGCGGCTGCCCGGCGGCAAGGGTTGCTTGCTCAAGGGACCACGTGTCATGCCGTACCATATAAACAAAGCCCGCGGCGGGAAACCGTCCTTGCGGGCGCCATCCGCCCCCGGCCCCGCAGCAGTGTCTCTACGCTCACCATCCCGGGTGCCCGAAGAGCGGCGGAAGCAACCAACATTTTGGAGGTGTAGACTATCCATGGCACGTATTGCGGGTGTTGACCTGCCCAGAGACAAGCGCGTCGAAGCCGGCTTGACTTACATCTACGGCATCGGCCCCAGTATCTCCAAGAAGATCCTCGCAGACACGGAAATCAATCCTGATACCCGCGTCAAGGACCTTTCCGAGACGGAGATCAGCAAGCTGCGCGAGTACATCGAGCACCACGTCAAGGTGGAAGGCGATCTGCGCAGAGAAGTTTCCTTGAACATCAAGCGCCTGGTGGAAATCGGCAGCTACCGCGGTGTCCGTCACCGCCGCAACCTGCCTGTCCGCGGGCAGCGCTCCAAGACCAACGCCCGGACCCGCAAGGGCCCCAAGCGCACGGTCGGCAACAAGAAGAAGTAAGCAGGCTTGTGAGCTAAAAACGACTGTTCCCCGTTCATGGGGAATCTGGAGGGAATAAAATGGCACCCAAATCGAAGCTGAAGAAGACGTCCCGCAAGCGTCGCGAGCGGAAGCTTGTCGAGCGCGGTGTGGCGCACATCAAGTCTTCTTTCAATAACACCATCGTCACCATCACCGATCCCAACGGCAACGCTCTGTCCTGGGCTTCCGCCGGCGGCATGGGCTTCCGCGGAAACAAGAAGTCCACTCCTTTCGCCGCGCAGATGGCCGCCGAGACCGCCGCGAAGGCGTCGCTCGATTATGGCCTTAAGTATGTTGACGTGATGGTCAAAGGCCCCGGCTCCGGCCGTGAAGCCGCGATCCGCGCGCTGCAGACCGCCGGCCTGGAGGTCACCATGATCAAAGACGTGACCCCCATCCCGCACAATGGCTGCCGTCCGCCCAAGCGTCGCCGCGTGTAATGAAGGAGGAGTGTAAGGATGGCAAACAATAAACAGCCGATCGCCCGGAGATGCCGTGCTCTTGACATTTCTCCGGCCGTTATGGGCTATGCGAACAAGAAGTCTCATCGGAACCCCAACGGCAACCGCCGCAAGAAGGTTTCCG
Organism: uncultured Clostridia bacterium; assembly: GCA_946184215.1. Taxonomy (GTDB): domain Bacteria; phylum Bacillota; class Clostridia; order Oscillospirales; family Oscillospiraceae; genus Limivicinus. Next base: position 5,323 of record CAMHER010000093.1, read on the forward strand.
AATACGGCGCCCAGCTGAAGGAAAAGCAGAAGGTGCGTTTCATCTACGGCGTGCTGGAAAAGCAGTTCCGTCACTATTTTGAAAAGGCGTCCAACATGAAGGGCGTTACCGGCGAAAACATGCTGCAGCTCCTCGAGCTCCGCTTGGACAACGTCGTGTACCGTCTCGGCCTGGCCAAGACCCGCCGCATGGCCCGTCAGGTGGTCGGCCACGGCCACATCCGCGTCAACGGCAAGAAGGTCGATATTCCTTCTTATCAGGTGAAGGCCGGCGACGTGATCACCCTGCGTCAGCGCTCCATGGAAAGCGAAATGTTCAAGAGCCTGCGGGAAGGCACCAGCGTGCTGCTGCCCAAGTGGCTGACCTTTGACGCCCAGAACCTCACCGGCACCGTCGCTGCTCTGCCCACCCGTGCGGACATCGACTACGAAGTGCAGGAGAACATGATCATCGAATTCTACAGCCGTTAATCATGTCGCTGCATGATTGCTGCCATTTGGAATAGAAACGACGGTACCTGACAGGAGGGTTGGACCCAGTGATCGCAGAATTTGAAAAGGCGCACATCGAATGCACGGAGCTTTCTGAAAACAACCAATTCGGACGCTTTGTGGTGGAACCGCTCGAGCGCGGCTTCGGCCATACGCTCGGCAACGCCCTGCGCAGGGTGCTTTTGAGCAGCCTGACCGGCGCGGCCGTGACCTCCGTCCAGATCGACGGGGTACAGCACGAGTTTTCCACCATTCCGGGCGTCAAGGAAGATGTCACCGAAATCATTCTCAACTTCAAGGAACTGGCGCTCAAGCTCTTCTCTGACGGCACGAAAAAGATCGAGATCGACGTGGTCGGCCCCTGTGATTTCACGGGCGGAGACATCAAGACGGACGACGAAGTGGAGATCATCAATACCGACCTTCACATCGCCACGCTGGACGACGGCGCCCGCCTGCATATGTTCATCACCCTGGATCACGGCCGCGGCTACGTCCAGGCGGATAAGAACAAGGATCCCCAGAGCCCCATCGGCGTGATCCCGATCGATTCGATTTACACCCCGATCCGCAAGGTCAACTACGCGGTGGAGGATACCCGTGTCGGTCAGATTACCGACTATGACAAGCTGACGTTGGAAGTGACGACCGACGGCACCATCAACCCCGAGGAAGCGATTTCCTCGGCGGCCCGCATCCTGACCGAGCAGCTGTCGCTCTTCTGCGGCCTGACTGACCAGGCGATTCCCGCCCCGGTCGCCGAGCCGGAGGAGACCAAGAGCGAGCGTCTGCTGGACATGACCATCGAAGAGTTGGATCTGTCCGTGCGTGCGTATAACTGCCTGAAGCGTGCCGGCATCAACACCGTCAACGAGCTTGTACAGAAGAACCAGGAGGACATGATGAAGGTCCGGAACCTGGGCAAAAAGAGCCTTGAGGAAGTGGAGCAGAAGCTGCAGGCCCTTGGCCTGGGCCTGCGCGCCACGGAAGAATAAATAGGAGGAAACGACATATGGCATTGGAGCGCAAGCTGGGCCGCACCGCGAGCCAGCGCAAAGCCATGCTCCGCGGACTGACCACGCAGCTGCTGTGGAACGGCCGCATCGAGACGACCGAGGCCCGCGCCAAGGAAGTCCGCAGCATCGCAGATAAAATGATCACGCTCGCGGTCCGCGAATATGACAAGACCGTGGATGTGGAAAAAGAATTCACCAACGATAAGAAGCAGATTGTCAAGGAGACCGTGACCAACGACCTCCCCAGCAAGCTGGCTGCCCGCCGCATCATGATGTCCTACCTGTACGAGGCGAAGCTCCCCAAGGAAGACGACGAGAGCAAGAAGCTGTACCGGGACCGCACCAAGGACAACAAGCACCCCGTGGTGGAAAAGGTGTTCCGTGAGTACGGACCCAAGTACCGCGCCCGCAACCAGGAAAAGGGCTGCGCCGGCGGCTACACCCGCATCATCAAGAAGGGCCCCCGCCGCGGCGACGCCGCCGAGATGGTCATTCTCGAGCTGGTGTAATCATAAGAATTCAGAAAGAACCGACCTTTTGGCCGGTTCTTTTTGAAATTTGAAGGGAAGGAAAACGATGAAG
>CAMHER010000094.1 GCA_946184215.1 uncultured Clostridia bacterium
CGGAAAAATACAACTATCCGGTAGATATCGAGTATGCGTGCAACTTCACGGCGCAGGGAGACTATCGAGTCAATCTGCTGCAGTGCCGCACCATACAGACCAACGGGATCGGACAGGCCGGCGTAAAGCCCAAGGTGAAGGATACCCTGTGGCATATTCGCGGCAACTTCATGGGCGGGAATGCGGCCATCCCCGTGCGATATGCGGTTTTCGTCAAAGTGGAGCCATACCTCTCCCTGGCCGAACAGCAAAAGTATGCCGTAGCCCGGGCGGTTGGAGACTTGAATCTGAAGCTTCGGGATCAGAACGCTATTTTGATCGGGCCGGGCCGCTGGGGAACCACAACGCCCAGCCTTGGTGTCCCCGTGCGCTTTGCGGAAATCAACCATTTCGCCAGCATGTGCGAGCTGGCGTACAGCTCACACGGACTGCGCCCGGAATTGAGCTATGGAAGTCACTTCTTCCAGGATCTGGTGGAGTCCGGTATCTTCTATGCGGCGTTCTATCAGGGTACGTCGGACTGCCGGTTCAACGAAGCGGGCTTTGACGCTTTCCCGGATCGCGCTTCGGATTATCTACAGGATGACAAGCTGCGGGGCGTCGTCTGTGTCTATGATTTTGGAGAAAGCGGTGCGATCCTGTATTCGGAAGTGAACAGCCAGGAGTGCTTCCTCGGATTGCTATAGGTAAGTATCATACATCCGGTATATCGTGGCAGCAAGGAAAGTCGTATGATGAGCCGTTGCTATTTTCCTGTTTACTGTGTTAAAATCGGATAAGTTTTTTGTTCGTGCTTCGATCAAGGGACCGCCTGTTAAGTACAGGAGGTCCCTTGCGCAGTTCAGGGAGGCAAATATGGAAAGAAAACAAACCGCTTTCCCGCTGTACCGGGAAGCCTTTGAGCATGACTCCTGCGGAATCGGCGCGGTCATCAGCATTCGGGGCGAGCAAAGCCATCGCACGGTTGACGACGCTTTGAAGATTGTTGAGAAACTGCAGCACCGGGCTGGCAAAGACGCCTGCGGCGAGACTGGTGACGGTGTCGGCCTGATGATGCAGATCCCTCACAAGCTGATGGTCAAAGCGGCCGCGGAAATCGGGATAGAAGGCCTGGGAAACGCGCGAAGCTACGGTGTGGGTATGTTCTTTTTCCCGCAGGATACCCTCAAACGCCTTCAGGCACGTAAGATGCTGGAGATCATTGTGTCCCGTCACGGTGTGGGTTTCCTCGGCTGGCGCCAGGTTCCTGTCTGCCCGGAGATTCTCGGCCAGACTGCCCGCGACGCCATGCCCTGTATTCAGCAGTGCTTTGTCCGGCGTCCCGAGCAGGTACGGGAAGGGCTGGAGTTCGATCGCCTGTTATACATCATCCGCCGTGAATTTGAGCAGAGCGATATCGGCACATATATCGCCTCTTTCTCAAGCCGCACCATCGTCTATAAAGGCATGTTCCTGGTGCATCAGCTTCGTCTGTTTTATCGGGACCTCCAGGATCCGGACTGCGAGAGCGCTATGGCCATGGTCCATTCCCGCTTTTCCACCAACACCAATCCGAGCTGGGAGAGGGCCCATCCCAACCGCTATATCATGCATAACGGCGAGATCAACACGATCCGCGGCAATGTGGACCGAATGCTGGCCCGCGAGGAGACCATGCACTCTTCCGTCATCGGAGACGAGGATATGGACCGCGTTCTCCCGGTAGTGGATCAGCGCGGGTCAGATTCCGCCATGCTGGACAACACCCTGGAATTTCTCATGATGAACGGGATCGAGCTTCCCCAGGCTGTCATGATGACCATCCCGGAACCATGGGCCAATGACCGCAGGATGAGCCAGGCAAAAAAGGACTTCTATCAGTATTATGCCACTATGCTGGAAGCCTGGGACGGGCCGGCCGCCATTGTCTTTTCGGACGGAGACAGCGTTGGTGCGGTACTCGACCGCAACGGTCTTCGCCCCTGCCGCTGGTATCAGACGCGGGATGATTATCTGATTCTCTCCTCCGAAGTCGGCGTTTTGGATTTGCCCCCTTCGGATATCGTAAAGAAATCCCGCCTTCAACCGGGCCGTATGCTGCTGGTCGATACGGTACAGAAGCGTCTGATCGAGGACGAGGAAATCAAGGCTCGATACGCCGAGCAGAGCCCCTACGGCGAATGGCTGGACGCCCACCTGGTGCACCTGGAGGATCTGCCGATTCCCAATCTTAAGGTGGAGAAGCACAGCCAGGAGCTGCGGGATAAGCTGTACAAGGCCTTTGGTTATACCTATGAGGATGTAAAGGACTCCATCCTGCCGATGGCGAAAACCGGCGCGGAGCCCATTGCTTCCATGGGTACCGACATCCCGCTTGCCGTACTGTCGGAGGCCAGGCAGCCGCTGTTCAGCTACTTCAAACAGCTTTTCGCCCAGGTGACGAACCCCCCGATCGACGCGATCCGGGAAAAGATCGTGACCGACACCGCTGTGTATTTGGGCTCTTCCGGCAACCTTCTCGAAGAAAAGGCGGAAAACTGCACTGTCCTGCAGATCCAGAACCCAATACTCACCAGCGTCGAACTGATGAAAATACGGCATATGGACAGTCCCGGGCTGAAAGTCGCTACGATCTCTTTGCTTTACTACAAGCGCACGCCGCTGGAGAGTGCGGTCGAACGGCTGTTTGTGGCATGTGACCGCGCTTATAAACAGGGTGCGAATATTCTGATCCTGTCGGATCGGGGCGTGGATGAGAACCATGTTGCCGTTCCGTCTCTCCTGGCGGTGTCAGCCCTTCAGAAATATCTCGTGCGCACCAAGAAGCGCACAGCCTTGTCGCTGATCCTGGAAAGCGCTGAACCGCGTACCGTGCATCATTTCGCAACACTTCTGGGCTACGGCGCCCAGGCCATCAACCCCTATCTGGCGCAGGAATGCATTGAAGAACTGGTCAGCCTCAACATGCTGGACAAGGATGCGGGAGTTGCCATAGATGATTACGACCACGCCATCCTTGGCGGGATCGTAAAGATCGCTTCCAAGATGGGCATCTCCACGGTCCAATCCTATCAGGCAGCACAGATTTTTGAGTGTGTCGGTATCAGCAGCAGGGTCATCGACCGCTACTTTACCAATACGGTAAGCCGCGTCGAAGGAATCGGCATGGAAGAGATCGGTGAAGGCGTGGAGTGGAAGCATGACCAGGCCTTTGAGCCACTCGGCCTCGGTATCGACACCACGCTCAACGCAGTCGGGACCCATAAGCTGCGCTCCGGTCCCGCGGCGGAAGATCACATGTACAATCCGCTCACCATCAAGCTGCTGCAGAAAGCGACCCGCGAGGGAGACTATGGGGTCTTCAAGCAGTACACCTCTATGGTGGATAATCTGGAGATCCCCCATACGCTGCGCGGGCTTCTGGATCTGAAACCCGATCCCGACGGCGGTGTGCCGCTGGACGAGGTGGAGCCGGTGGAAAGCATTGTAAAACGCTTCAAAACCGGCGCCATGAGCTACGGCTCCATTTCCCAGGAGGCCCATGAGTGCCTTGCCGTGGCAATGAATACCCTGGGCGGTAAGTCCAACTCCGGTGAGGGCGGTGAGACCCCGGACCGGCTGAACGATCCGCTGCGCTGCTCGGCTATCAAGCAGATCGCTTCCGGCCGTTTTGGCGTAACAAGCGCCTACCTCAACAGCGCTCAGGAGCTGCAGATCAAAATGGCACAGGGCGCCAAGCCCGGCGAAGGCGGGCATTTGCCCGGCAGTAAGGTATACCCCTGGATCGCGCACACACGCTGCTCCACGCCGGGTGTCTCTCTGGTCAGCCCGCCGCCGCACCACGACATTTATTCCATTGAGGATCTGGCACAGCTCATTTTTGATTTAAAAAATGCCAACCGGCATGCGCGCATCAGCGTTAAGCTGGTTTCCGAGGCCGGAGTCGGCACGGTCGCCTGCGGCGTGGCAAAGGCCGGCGCGCAGGTTGTGCTTATTTCCGGTTACGACGGCGGTACCGGCGCGGCCCCCATGTCCTCCATTCATAACGCCGGCCTGCCCTGGGAACTGGGAGTAGCCGAAGCGCATCAGACGCTCGTAAAGAACGGTCTACGTGAACAGGTCGTCATCGAGACGGACGGCAAACTGATGACCGGGCGCGATGTGGCTGTGGCCTGTATGCTCGGCGCGGAGGAATTTGGTTTCGCCACTGCGCCGCTGATCACGCTCGGCTGCTGCATGATGCGCGTGTGCAATCTGGATACCTGTCCCGTGGGGGTGGCAACGCAAAACCCGAAGCTGCGGGCCCGCTTTGCAGGGAAGCCGGAATATGTGATGAATTTCATGCGCTTTGTGGCACAGGAAATGCGTGAGTGTATGGCTCTGGTCGGTGTCCGGACCGTGGATGAGCTGGTTGGGCGCAGCGACCTGCTGACTGTGCGCGAAAAGCGAATCACATCCCGGGCAGAGACCGTCGATCTTTCGGCCCTTCTTATGAATCCCTACGGGGAAGACGTCCCGCATTTTGAGCCGGAAGCCGTATACCGCTTCAAGCTCTCCGAAACAAAGGATTACAGCATCCTCCGGGAAAAGCTCGGCCCCTCTCTGACCGGCAGTCGGCATGGGAAGCTCAGGGTGGAAGTGTCCAGTACGGATCGCGCCTTCGGAACCCTATTCGGCTCCGAGATCACGCGCGCTTGCGGAAACAGTCTGCCTGACGACAGCTATGTGATCCAGTGCCGCGGCGGCGGCGGGCAGTCCTTCGGAGCCTTTATCCCCAACGGTTTGACCCTGCGGCTGGAGGGCGACAGCAACGACGGCTTCGGCAAAGGCCTCTCCGGAGGCAAGCTGGTGCTCTATCCGCCCAAAGGAAGCCGCTTTCAGGCGGACGAGAACATCATCGTCGGCAATGTGGCTCTCTATGGCGCAACTTCCGGTAAGGCTTTTATCTCCGGCGTGGCCGGCGAACGCTTCTGCGTAAGAAACTCCGGCGCCACAGCGGTGGTGGAAGGTGTGGGCGACCACGGCTGCGAATATATGACAGGAGGCCGTGTCGTCATTTTGGGGCAAACCGGAAAGAATTTCGCAGCCGGCATGTCCGGCGGCATCGCCTATGTGCTGGACGAAAAGCATGACCTGTACAAGCGCCTGAACAAAACCGGCCTGGTGATGTCCACGCTGAAAGAGCTTCACGATATTCAGGAACTGGAGTCTCTGATCCGGCAGCATGTTGAGGCCACAGGTTCAGTAAAAGGCAAAGTCATCCTGGAACACTTTGACGTGTATGTTCCGGCCTTTAAAAAAATCATTCCCCGCGATTATGAACGGATGATCGCAGCGATCGCCGCCTTCGAAGGCAAGGGCGAAAGCCGCGAGCAGGCGGAGATTGAAGCATTCACCGCCGCAGTGAAACACTGAGAGGAGGGCGGAAGAGATGGGAAAACCGACAGGTTTTATGGAGTATCAACGCTGCGAAAACAAACGCCGTCCACCTTTGGAGCGTATAAGGGATTGGGAAGATATCTATCTTCCGGTGGAAGGAGAACAGAGACTGCAGCAGGGGGCGCGGTGTATGAACTGCGGCGTGCCTTTTTGCCAGGCAGGCGTCATTTTTGAGGGAAAACAGCTTGGCTGCCCGCTCCACAACCTGATCCCGGAGTGGAACGATATGCTGATGGACGGAAACTATGGCCATGCATTGGCAAGACTGCTGAAGACCAACAACTTCCCGGAGTTTACCGGCCGCGTCTGTCCCGCTTTTTGCGAGCAGGCCTGTACCTGCGGTCTCTACGACGAACCGATCACTGTGCATGACAACGAGCGAAGCATTATCGAATACGCCTTCTCTCATGGGATGATGAAACCGCGATTTACGAAAAATGTGTCCGGCAAAAATGTTGTTGTTGTGGGTTCCGGCCCGGCCGGGCTTGCTGTTGCCGATCAGCTGAATCATCGTGGACACAGTGTTACCGTCATCGAAAAGCATGATCGCGCCGGCGGAATCCTGGCCTATGGGATTCCCAATATGAAGCTGCCGAAGGAGCTTGTACAGCGGCGCATTGATCTGATGACAGATGAAGGGGTGACCTTTGTGACCGGGCTGAATGCTTCCGACCCTGCGATCGCACAGAGACTCATCAGGGAATTTGACGCCGTTGTCCTCTGCTGCGGTGCAGAACAGCCGCGCGATGTCGGCGTGGACACAACGGGAGTACAGGGCGTGTATTATGCCATGGATTTCCTTCATGCCGCCGTTGACAGACAGCAGTTCGGGATCAAGACGAATATTCCCGATGCCTCCGGGAAACAGGTCGTTGTGATCGGCACGGGAAATACTGCCAGCGACTGCGTGGCCACCTGCATACGCCAGGGCTGCAAGAGTGTGATCCAGCTTGTCCGGCGAGGCCGGGAAGATTACCTGGATCCCAACGGCGAGCTGCCGCAGGATTATGCGCAAGAGGAAGCTCAGGCTGTTTTCGGTGAAGATCCGCGGGTGTTCCGGCAGAATGTTGCAAAACTGGAAGCGGACGAAAGCGGTCAATTGCGCGGGATCACGACCAGAGACGGGCAGCTGTATCCCTGCGAGCTGCTGATTGCCGCCACGGGCTTTTCGGGCTGCAGAGCAGACGTCTGCGAGGCCTTCGGTGTTGAGCGGGAAAAGACCGTTAAAACGGAAACCGGTCGGTATCGGACCAGCATTCCTCATATATTCACAGCAGGCGACATGCATCGCGGTCAATCCCTTGTCGTTCATGCGATCGCGGAGGGCCGCGCTGCAGCAATCGAAGTGGATCGCTTCTTGATGGGGTATACCAACCTGATTTGACAGCATCCAGCACCATGATAGGAAAAGGCTTTTTGCTATCATAGTGTTTTCGAATGATAAGGATGAAGTTGATACAAAAATGCTTGTCTTTTGCGACAGACAAGCGTAAAATGACCGCGTAATGAGAGGCAGAACTGCCTCTCATGTGCGTTTTAGCCTCACAAAGCCAGAAGGAGGAATTCATTATGAGTACAGTACCGGAACTGTTCGGCAGCATGGTGTTCGACGACAAAGTTATGCGTGCGCGCCTGTCCGCGGATGTCTATCACAGCCTGAAGGAGACCATCCGCAAAGGAAAGAAGCTGGATCTCTCTGTGGCCAACGCCGTGGCGGACGCCATGTGCGCCTGGGCTGTGGAGAACGGAGCCACCCATTTTACCCATTGGTTCCAGCCGCTGACCGGCATCACGGCGGAAAAGCATGAAAGCTTCCTCTCTCCTGCGCCGGACAGCCACGTGATCATGAAGTTTTCCGGCAAGGAACTGATCCAGGGTGAACCGGACGCCTCCAGTTTCCCCTCCGGCGGCCTGCGGGCCACCTTTGAGGCGAGAGGCTACACCGCCTGGG
>CAMHER010000095.1 GCA_946184215.1 uncultured Clostridia bacterium
TTATCACATGACCCTGCGGCTGTCCACTAAAATGCAACAGAAGAGAAGGGAAAAAAGCAAGACTGTGTGTTGAGAAACGATGCAGCGGGTGATATAATAAATCAAATAAAGTGTTTTTGGGAGTATGTATGGATTCTTTCAAGCTCGTTTCTCCTTATCAGCCGACGGGAGATCAGCCGGGTGCAATCGAGGAGCTTGTCGCAGGCGTTCTCAACGGCCTGGATGAGCAGGTGCTGCTCGGAGTGACCGGATCAGGCAAGACCTTCACGATGGCGAATGTTATCGCCAGGGTGAACCGCCCAACGCTTGTCCTGGCGCACAATAAAACACTGGCAGCACAGCTGTGCAGCGAATTCAAGGAGTTCTTTCCGGAAAACGCGGTGGAGTATTATGTCAGCTATTACGACTATTATCAGCCTGAGGCCTATATTCCCCACACCGATACCTATATTGAGAAGGACGCCTCGACAAACGAGGAGATCGACCGGCTGCGGATCAGCGCCACCTGCTCGCTGCTTGAGCGGCGGGACGTGATCGTGGTTTCCTCCGTCAGCTGTATCTACGGTCTGGGCGAACCGGACGACTTTGCCAACATGACGGTTTCGCTTCGGCCCGGACAGAGCTGGGATATGGGTGAATTGATGCGGCGGCTTGTTGAGATCCGCTATGAGCGAAACGACATTGCTTTTGAAAGAAACATGTTCCGTGTGCGCGGTGACACAGTTGAAATCTTCCCGGCCTATGCCCACGACAGGGCGATCAGAGTCGAGTTTTTCGGCGATGAGATCGACCGAATCAGCGAGGTAAACGTGGTGAGCGGCGTTCCGATCCGGTATTTGAGCCACGCGGCGATCTACCCGGCCAGCCACTATGTTACCACCAGGGAAAAGCTGGACGCTGCAATTGAGCGGATCAGGAAAGAATGCGACGAGAGAGAGCAGTTTTTCAAGGACCACGACAAGCTGATCGAGGCACAGCGTATTCGCCAGCGCACCGATTATGACATTGAAATGATCCAGGAGCTGGGATATTGCAGCGGAATCGAAAACTATTCCCGCGTGATATCCAACCGCGCCCCCGGCAGCGCGCCGATGACGCTGATCGACTATTTTCCGAAGGATTTTCTGCTGTTCATTGACGAGAGTCACGTCACAGTCCCGCAGGTGCGGGCCATGTACAACGGTGACCGGGCGAGAAAGGAAAGCCTGGTGGAATACGGCTTCCGCCTCCCGTCCGCCTTCGACAACCGTCCGTTGAAATTTGACGAGTTCAATGAGAAAATCAATCAGGTAATCTATGTCTCCGCCACGCCTGCAGAATATGAGCGCGAGCGGTCAGGACAGATCGCCGAGCAGGTCATCCGCCCCACCGGCCTGCTTGATCCCGAAATCTTCGTCCGGCCGATCGAGGGACAGATCGACGATCTGATCGGAGAGATCAACACCGAGATCGAGAAGCAACAGCGCGTGCTGGTCACAACGCTGACAAAGAAAATGGCGGAGGAGCTTTCGGCATACTTGCTCAACTCCGGCATTCGATGCCGCTATATGCACAGCGATGTCGGCACGATCGAACGGATGGAGATCATCCGCGACCTTCGTATGGGCGAATTTGACGTTCTGGTGGGCATCAACCTGCTGCGGGAGGGCCTGGATATCCCGGAGGTGGGCCTTGTCGCCATTCTCGACGCGGATAAGGAAGGATTCCTACGCAGCGAAACAAGCCTGATCCAGACGGTCGGCCGTGCGGCGCGGAATGCCGAGAGCTATGTAATCATGTACGCTGACAGCATCACGCCCGCCATGCGCGCCTGCATTGACGAGACGCAGCGCCGCCGGAAAAAGCAGATGGCTTACAATACAGCGCACGGCATCATTCCCAAAACGATTACGAAGGACGTGCGCGAGCTGCTGGAGATTTCCTCGTCTGCGGCAGTGGGCGATGCGAAAAAGAGCGGCGTGAAGATGACGGAACGCGAGCGCCGTGATCTTATCGCGGATCTGGAGAACAAGATGCGCAAGGCGGCCCAGATGCTTGAATATGAGATCGCCGCCCAACTGCGTGACGAGATCATTCGGCTGCGTGGAGAGAAATGAGGAAACGATATGAATTTAATGATCCTTGATGGCAACAGCATCGTGAACCGGGCGTTTTACGGCATCCGCCCGCTGACGGCGCCGGACGGAACGCCCACGAATGCGGTCTATGGTTTTCTGGCGATTCTCAGAAGACTTCTCGATGAGGTGAGGCCAGAGGCACTGTGTGTTGCCTTCGACCTGAAGGATCCGACCTTTCGCCATCGTGCGTACGCGGGATATAAGGCACAGCGCAAGCCGATGCCGGAGGATCTGGCCGCGCAGATGCCCCTTCTGAAGGAAGTCCTTGACGCGATGGGCATTCGACGCTATGAGCTTTCCGGCTATGAGGCGGATGATATTTTGGGTACGGCTGCCTCTGTCTGCGAGCGGGAGGGATGGACCTGCACGGTCGTGACGGGAGACAAAGACTCGCTGCAGCTGATCTCCGACAAGACTACGGTCTGCAATGTCAGAACTGTGAAAGGGCAGACAGACACGATCTTTTATACCCCGCAGCGCTTTGAAGAGGAATACGGCTTTTCCCCCAAAAAAATGGTAGACCTGAAAGCCCTGATGGGCGACAGCTCCGACAATATCCCCGGTGTTCCGGGCATCGGCGAAAAAACAGCGATGGATCTTGTCCGGCGATATGGATCGCTTGAAAGTATCTATGCAGGACTTGATGGACTCGATATCAAAGAGGGCGTACGCAAAAAGCTTGCCGAAGGGCGTGAGAGCGCAGAGAGCTCCTTTTGGCTTGCTACGATCTTCCGGGAGGTACCGCTTGCTTTCCGCCCGGAAGAAAACAGCTGGAACGAGAGCTATACAGACGCGCTTTATCCTCTCTTCAAGAGACTGGGGTTTAACAAGTTTATTGAAAAATGGCATGTCGAGCCGGGGGTTGAGACAGCGCAGAGCGATGACGAGAGCCGCGAAACACTCGCGCATGTAGAACTGGCTTCGGAAGAAGAGGCGGAGAGGCTGATCGCCGCGCTTGCAGGCTGCGAAAGGCTTGCTCTTGTTCCGCTCGACGGCCTTGACAGCGTGGAGATCTGCGACGGAAAAACGGTCTATACAGCCGGCTGGGCCCGCTGCGGCGAAGCCTATAACAAGCTTCTGCGCGCGGTCACGGGAAAGAAGCTCCTTTCCAGCCATGTAAAAGATCTGATGCGGTTGTTGCTGGATGAAGGGCTGCCAATCGACAACTTCGTCTTTGATGCGGCTCTCGCCGGTTATCTGATCGACGCAACGGACGGAGACTATTCCGCTGAGCGTCTCAGCGCACGTTTTCTTGGCTTTGCCTGCAGCGGAGCCGAAGCGGCCTGGCTGCTCTGTGAGCCGCTGGAAAGCAAGCTTCGGGAACTGGACATGGAAAGGCTTTACTACACGGCGGAACTGCCGCTGTGTCGCGTATTGGCGGAAATGGAACGTGCCGGCTTCCTTGTTGACCGCAAGGCCCTTTATGAATTCGGCGAGAGTTTGAACGATCAGATCGACGTGCTGCAGCACAGCATCTGGAGCCACGCGGGACACGAGTTCAATATCAATTCGCCCAAACAGCTCGGGGAGGTGCTGTTCGACGAACTGATGCTCCCGTCCGGGAAAAAGACCAAAACCGGCTGGAGCACAAACGCGGACGTGCTGGAAAAGCTGATCGGCAAGCACGACATCATCGGCGAGATCCTGGACTATCGGATGCTCACCAAGCTGAAATCCACGTATGCCGAGGGCCTTTTGAAGGTGATTGCGCCGGACGGCAGAATCCACACCAGTTTTCAGATGACCGTTACCGCGACGGGCCGTCTCTCCTCAACAGAACCGAATCTGCAGAATATTCCGATCCGCAAATCTCTTGGCGCTCAGATTCGTCGTATGTTTGTCGCCGCTCCAGGCAATATGCTGGTCGACGCGGATTACAGTCAGATCGAATTACGCCTGTTGGCGCACATCTCCGGCGATATTGCCATGCAGGAGGCTTTCCTGAGTGGAGAGGATTTCCACGCGGTCACAGCCTCAAAGGTTTTCAACCTTCCGCTTGAGGAGGTCACACCGACCCTGCGCAGCCGGGCAAAGGCCGTTAATTTTGGGATCGTTTACGGGATCTCGGCTTTTTCTCTTGCTCAGGATATCCATGTTCGTCCCTATGAGGCAAAGGAATATATGGAAGCCTATCTGGAGAAATATCACGGCGTGCGCGACTATATGAAAAACATCGTGGAGAAGGCCAAGGCAGAGGGCTATGTCTCAACGCTTTACGGACGGCGCCGCGCGCTTCCCGAACTGAAAAGCAGCAATTTCAACACCCGCGCCTTCGGCGAGCGTGTCGCGCTGAACATGCCGATCCAGGGAACGGCCGCCGATATCATTAAACTCGCCATGGTCAATGTCTCCGACCGCCTGCGCTCTGAGGGGCTGAAGGGCCGCCTGATCCTGCAGGTTCACGACGAGCTGATCGTCGAGTGCCCGGAAGCGGAAACCGAGCGTGTCAAAGCAATCCTGCGCGAGGAGATGGAGGGCGTTGCCCGCTTTTCGGTACCGCTGACATGTGAGACAAAGGCAGGAAAAAACTGGGCGGAGGCGCATTGAGACAATGAACGTTTTGATTCGAGACGCACGAGAGGACGATCTGGATGCGCTGGAAGAACTGGAAAGGCTCTGCTTTTCGCTTCCCTGGACACGGGAGCAGCTGATGGGCCAGCTGCCCAATGCGGACCATGAGTTTCTTCTCGCCGAGTACGATGGCGTTGTGACAGGATATATCGGCATGATGTGCGTGCTCGATGAAGGATATATTTCCAATGTCGCCGTATCGCCGGACTACCGACGCAGAGGGATCGGCCGCCTGCTCGTGTCGGAAATGCTGAGCCGTGCCGAGAAAAAGAACCTCAGCTTTGCCACGCTTGAGGTGCGCGAGCATAACGAGAGTGCCATTGCTCTTTACGCTTCTGCCGGCTTCTGCCCGGTCGGAAGGAGAAAAAACTATTACGAGCGACCGCGTGAGGACGCTTTACTGATGACGAAAACTTTCAACAAGGAAGAAGGCTAATATGAAAAATCTTGCGTTTGAGTCCACCTGTGATGAGACGGCTGTTGCCGTCGTGGAGGACGGAAGAAAAATATTGACGGATCAGATTTTTTCGCAGGCAGACCTGCATGCCGTATACGGCGGCGTTGTGCCGGAGATCGCCTCTCGCTGCCATGTGGAATCCATTTCTCTTTTGACCGAACGGGCACTTTCATCTGCAGGGATCACGAGGAGAGATATCGACGCTGTCGCGGTTTCCTATGCGCCGGGACTGATCGGCGCCGTTCTGGTGGGCGTCAACTTTGCCAAGGCGGCCGCCATGGCGCTTGGGGTTCCGCTGATTCCGGTCCATCATATTCGAGGCCATATTGCAGCCAACTATCTTGCCTACCCGGAGCTTGAGCCGCCGTTTCTCTGCCTTGCCATTTCGGGCGGAAACACGCTCCTTGTTGATGTGAAGGACTATACGGACATGGAGATCCTCGGCCAGACGCGCGACGATGCGGCAGGGGAGTGCTTTGACAAAACAGCTCGAGTCCTGGGTCTGCCCTATCCCGGAGGAAAGCCCATTGACGCGCTTTCGCAGGGCGGAGACGACAGCAAATATATTTTCCCCATCGCGCATGTTGCAGACCATCCGTATGACATGAGCTTTTCCGGACTCAAGACCGCGGTCATCAATCTCGTCCACAATGCCGAGCAAAAAGGCGAGGAGCTGGATCGCGCGGCTCTTGCGGCCTCGTTCACGAAAGCGGTCAGCGACAGCCTGGTTCCGCGTACGATCGCAGCGGCAAGGGAAAAAGGGCGGAACAAACTTGTCGTTGCGGGCGGGGTCGCAGCCAATTCCAGGATCCGGGCCGATTTTAAGACTGCAGCCGAGCAGAATGGCCTTTCCCTTTACGTCCCTCCGCTGCGCCTTTGCGGAGACAACGGGGCAATGATCGGTGCGCAGGGTTATTATGAATATCTGGCGGGCACGCGTGCGCGGAGCGATCTGAACGCGTATGCCACCATGGATCTCAATGCTTCGTACAGCACTCTTCGCTGATTTTCAGCCATAGAAAGGGAGAAGCGGGCATGGCTTCCGTACATGACGGTCATCGAGAAAGATTAAAAAAACAGTTTGCCGAGCATGGCGGCGAGGGAATGAATGATATTCAGTTTCTCGAAATGCTGCTGTATTATGTGATCCCACGCCGGGATACGAACGAACTCTCACATGCGCTGCTGGAGAGATACGGGTCGCTTCGCGGCGTACTGGACGCGCCTGCCGGAGACCTGACAACAGTTCCCGGAATAGGCGATCATACAGCCCGGTATTTGGAAACGATCCGTGAGGCACTTCGCCGTTACATAAGCGAGCCGGTGAAGGAAATGCGCTATATCTTTTCCTGCTCCGATGCAGGAAAGTATTTCGTCCCGATCCTGCAATACGAAACGGTCGAGAAGGTCTATCTCATGTGCCTCAACGGCCGCGGCGCGGTGATCAGCTGCGGCGAGATCGCGACGGGGACGCTGACGACGGTGAATGTGAGCATCCGCAAAATCGTGGATATCGCCATGCGCGCCCATGCAACCAGCGTTGTGCTTGCCCACAATCATCCGGCAGGCTTTGCGCTTCCCTCGACGGAAGACAGGGCTTACACCTTTGAACTGAAGCATGCCCTTGAGTTGATGGACATTCAACTGATGGATCATATCCTGGTGGCGGACAGCGATTATGTATCTTTTGCCCAATCCGGATACATTTGAGCGAACAAGAAAGAAATAAATATTATGTAAACTTAAAGCCGTTACTTTTTTGTAACCGAGATGCGTTTGCGGTTTCGACATTTTTCGGAAAAAAGCACCAAAAGATATGAAATTCCAGCATTTTTCCTGTGTTGAAAAACCTGTTGAAAATGTTGATAACTATTTGCAAACAAATTATATTTTATAATTATGTAACTCTTTTTATACTTTTCAAATACAGGATCGGTTCAAAAAAGTGCAGTTTTTCAATCGATTGACGGCGGAATTTTTCACAAAGACCGGCATGTATATTTGCTGATCCCGGCAAAAAGTAACACGCCTATACATTCTGTAATTTGTAGATTTCTTTGTTGACTTGCCGCACCATTTATGCTACAATACCGCTTGCGGCGAAATGGACATCTTTTGCTGGCATAGCTCAGTCGGTAGAGCAGCTGATTCGTAATCAGCAGGTCGTGTGTTCGAGTC
>CAMHER010000096.1 GCA_946184215.1 uncultured Clostridia bacterium
CGAAGAAGGACGGGCTGCAGGCCTGTCAGGAGATCCGCGGCTTTTCCACCGTGCCGGTGATCATGCTCACAGCGCGCAGTGAAAGCGCCGATCTGCTGATGGGATTCGAGTCGGGCGCGGACGACTATGTCACCAAGCCCTTTGATATTCTGGAGCTCAAGGCCCGCGTGCGCGCGCTGCTGCGCCGGGCCTCCATCGCCGTGCCGCAGCCCGCCGCCGTTCTGCAGCGCGGCCATATCTCCATCGACTCCGAACGCCGCAGCGCCTACAAGGACGGCAAGAGCGTGGAGCTGACGATGAAGGAGTTTGACCTGGTCGAGTTTCTGATGAAAAATCCGGGCCGCGTGTACAGCCGCGAGAATCTGCTCAATCTCGTCTGGGGCTACGACTATCAGGGCGACACCCGTACGGTGGACGTGCACATCCGGCGTCTGCGTGAAAAGCTGGAGCGAAATCCCGCCCAGCCGGAATACATCATCACCAAGTGGGGCGTCGGCTATTTCTTCGCCGACGGCAAAAGCTGAGGAGGCGCCATGCACAGTATCCGTATCCAGCTCCTCGCCTTCATTGCCGCAGTGCTGCTGATCTTTCTGGTGATCCTCAACATCTATCCGCTGACCAGTTCGCGGGATCTGATCTTTGAGGAAAAGCGCAGCGCTATCTCCTCCCAGGTCTCGGTCATCGCCTCGTCCCTGTCCGGCCTGGATCGTCTCTCACCGGAGAGCGTGCGCGAGGTGCTGCATCTGCTGGATCTGGGTGGCTACTCCCGCACGCTGGTCACCCGCGAGGACGGCACCGTGGTCTATGACGACGCCGGCACGGCCGGCGCCGTGACCGACATCGCGGACATCCTGTCCTCTCTCGGCGGCAAGAGCGTGTTCCGCTCACATTTCACGAGCGAGGCCTTTTCCAGCTCCTACGCCATGCCCGTATACAGGCGCGGCGCCATAATCGGCGCGGTCTATCTCGTGGAGATCGACCGCGAGCGCGCCGATCTGATGAGCGACATCCAGCGGAGCCTGATGCACATCTCCCTGGTCATCGGCGCGGTGGCGCTGCTCTTTGCCGTGCTGTTTTCCACTGTGCTGCTGCAGCGCATGCGGGAGCTGGTCCGTTCGATCCGCATCGTCGCCGGCGGCGACTATGCCCACCGTCTCGTCACCCGCGGCAGCGATGAGATCACCGAGCTCGGCAACGAGTTCAATCAGCTTACCGCCCGCCTGGAGGACACGGAAAAGCAGCGCCGCCGTTTCGTCTCCGACGCCAGCCACGAGCTGAAGACCCCGCTGGCCTCGATCCGTCTGCTGTCCGACAGCATCGTGCAGAGCGGCAGCATGGACAGCGATACCATGCGGGAATTTGCCTCCGACATCGGCCACGAGGCCGAGCGGCTGCAGCGCACCACGGAAAAGCTGCTGGATCTCTCGCGCCTGGACGACGGCGTGCAGGTGATCCCCGAGCCGGTGGATCTCAAGCAGGTGGCTGTGGATGCTCTGGCCGTGCTGCGGCCCCTGGCAGAGGAGAAGGACGTGAAGCTCCGCTGTGAGCTTGACGATGGCTGTGTCGTCATGGCGAACACCGACGATATGTTCCACATCATCTTCAACCTGATGGAAAACGCCGTGAAATACAACGTCCCCGGCGGCTCGGTGCAGGTGAAGGTCAACGCCGCGGACGACAAGATCCTGCTGGCGGTGGCCGACACCGGCATCGGCATCCCCGAGGAGGACCGGCTGAACGTATTCGCCCGTTTCTACCGGGTGGACAAGGCCCGCTCGCGCGCCTCCGGCGGCAGCGGACTGGGTCTGAGCATCGTACATGACGCCGTACTGGCGCACGGCGGCACCATTGCCGTCGGACAAAATAAGCCGCAGGGCTCGGTCTTTGTCGTGACCTTCCCGCGGCCCACTTCAGAGGAGACAGGAATATGAACAACATCAAACGCATTCAGGAAGCGCTCTGCCGCCAGGGCCTTGACGCCATCCTACTTACCGACGAGAAGAACCAGCGCTATGCCACCGGCTTCGCCTTTACCGACGGCGCCGTGGTGGTGGGCCGCCAAAAGGCCTGGCTGCTGACCGACTCGCGCTATATCGAGGCGGCCGAAAAGATCGCCGGGAGCTGCTGCGACGTGCGGATGTTCGACCGCGAGCACAGCCTTTCCTCCCTCATCCGCGGCGCGCTGGAGGAGAACGGGACGGAAAAACTGGCCGCCGAGGACGAAAAGCTCAGCCACGCGCGCTGGGCAGCCTGGGAAGAGCTGCTGGGCCGCCGTTTTCTGCCTGCCGGCGACCTGATGATGGGTCTGCGCGCCAGCAAGAACGACGAGGAGATCGCCAGCATGATCCGTGCCCAGCGCATCAGCGAAAAGGCGCTGGAGGAGGTGCTGCACATCATCAAGCCGGGCATGACCGAAAAAGAGGTCATGGCGGAGCTCGTCTACTATATGCTCCGCTTCGGCAGCGAGGGCAACTCCTTTGATCCCATCGTCGTCACGGGCAAGAACACCTCGATGCCCCACGGCGTGCCGGGCGACACCGTGATCCGCGACGGCGACTTCATTACCATGGACTTTGGCAGCCTCTCCGACGGCTACTGCTCCGACATGACCCGCACCGTAGCCGTGGGCCACGCCACCGAGGAGATGAAAACGGTCTACTACACCGTGCTGGAGGCCCAGCTGGCCGGCATTGCGGCCGCCCGCTCGGGCATACCCGGCAAGCTGATCGACCAGGCCGCCCGCGACGTGATCGAAAAGGCGGGCTACGGGGCTTATTTCGGCCACGGCTTCGGCCACAGCCTGGGTCTCGACATCCACGAGCCGCCCATGGCCGGCCCCCGCGGCGAGGCGCCCATGGCCGAGAACGATCTCTGCTCCGCCGAGCCGGGCATCTATATCCCCGGCAGGTTCGGCGTGCGCATTGAGGACGTGATGATCATCCGGAAAGACGGCGCCGAGGTCATCACCAAAGCCCCGAAGAGCGAGCTGATCGTGCTGAACAACTGACCGCTCGCGCCACGGAAAAGAAAAACCTTGCAAAATAAACGGATATACTGTAAAATGATACAGCTAAACTTATCTATTCTATTCGGGAGGTTCCCTCTATGATTACTGCAGGCGATTTCAGAAACGGCGTTACCTTTGAAATGGACGGCCAGGTCATGCAGGTCGTCGAATTCCAGCACGTCAAGCCCGGCAAGGGCGCGGCCTTCGTCCGCACCAAGATGAAGAACGTTATCACCGGCGCCGTGACCGAGACGTCCTTCAACCCCACCGCCAAGTTTGAGAATGCCACCGTTGACCGCGTCACGATGGAGTATCTCTACAACGACGGCGATCTGTACTACTTCATGAACCCCGAGACCTATGACCAGGAGCCGGTGAACGCTTCTGTTCTGGGCGACAACTTCAAGTTCGTCAAGGAGAACATGGAGTGCACGATCTATTCCTACAAGGGAAAGGTCTTCAACGTCGAGCCCCCCTTCTTTGTGGAGCTTGAGGTCACCGACACCGACCCCGGCTTTGCCGGCAACACCGCCACCAACGCCACCAAGCCCGCCACGCTGGAGACCGGCGCCGAGATCAAGGTCCCGCTCTTTATCGAGCGCGGCGAGAAGATCAAGGTCGACACCCGCACCGGCGAGTACCTGTCCAGAGCGTAAGAGCATCCGCAGCCAACACACAGCCGTAGCCCGTCCGGGCGAAAGGAGCATGCTATGACGATCGTTGAAAGAGCCGCTTATCTCAAGGGCCTGACCGAGGGCCTGGGCGTGGATCCCGATTCCCGCGACGGGAAGCTTTGGGGCGCGCTGACCGATTTGCTGAGCGACATGGCGCATGAGATCGAGGATCTCCAGTCCGGCGCGCTTGATTTTGCCGACGCGCTCGATGAGATCGGCGATGAGCTGGGTTATCTTGAAGAGCTGACGGGCGAGCTTGATCTTCCGGAGGATGAGGAGGACGAGGACGAAGAGGACGAAGAGGACAACATCGTTCCGTTTTCCGACGCCGACGGGGAAGAATCTGCCGACGAGGAAGAGGACGAAGAGATCCCCTTTGACGGCGTTCTCTACGACGTCAAGTGTCCCGTCTGCGGCGAGGAGATCACCTTCGGCGAGGATACGCTGGAGGAGGGCTCCATCGAATGTCCCAAGTGCGGTGAAGTGCTGGAGTTTGACCTCTCCGGCGAGGACAAGTAAAAAGGCGAACATGCGCGGCGGGAGAACTCCCGCCGCGTTTTTCTTTGCAATCGCGCAGGATGATGCTATAATGGAAAGAAAGAAATGTTTCCGATCCGGAGGTGCGCCATGTATAAACCGCTCGCGGACGAGATCCGCCCGAAAAGTCTGGACGACGTGGTCGGCCAGCAGCATATCCTGGGCCCCAACGGCATGCTGCGCCGCATCGTCGAGAGCGGGAAGATCCCGAACATGATCTTCTACGGCCCCTCCGGCACCGGCAAAACCACCGTGGCCCGCATCATTGCGGAAAAAACCAACCGCACGCTGCGCAAGCTCAACGCCACCACCGCCGGCATCGCGGACATCAAGCAGATCATTTCCGAGCTTGACACCCTTCTCACCCCGGGCGGCGTGCTGCTGTATCTCGACGAGATCCAGTATTTCAACAAAAAGCAGCAGCAGAGCCTGCTGGAATTTATCGAGGACGGGCGCATCACGCTCATCGCCTCCACGACCGAAAACCCCTTTTTTTGCGTGTTCGGAGCGGTGCTGAGCCGCTCGACGGTTTTTGAGTTCAAGCCCGTCTCTGCCGCCGACGCGAAGATCGCGGCCGCGCGCGCCGTGGCGCTGTTGAACGAGCGTGAGGGCGAGTCCGTCCGCTTCGACGACGAGGTGCTCGGTTATATCGCCGCCTCCTGCGGCGGCGACGTGCGCAAGGCCATGAACGCGCTGGAGCTGCTCTTCTCCGCCGCCCCGGCGCAGGGAGAGATCACGCTTGACGACGCCAAGGCCATCACCCAGCGCAGCGCCATGCGCTATGACCGCGACGGCGACGAGCATTTTGACTGTCTCAGCGCGCTGATGAAGTCCCTGCGCGGGTCCGACCCCGACGCGGCGATGCACTATCTCGCGCGTCTGCTGGAGGCGGGCGACCTCATCGGCGCCTGCCGCCGGATCCTCTGCTCGGCCAGCGAGGACATCGGCCTTGCCTATCCCCAGGCCGTGCCGGTGGTCAAGGCCTGCGTGGACAGCGCGCTGCAGCTGGGTCTGCCCGAGGCGCGGCTGCCTCTGGCGGAGGCCTGTATCTTCCTTGCCACACTGCCCAAATCCAACAGCGCCTGCATGGCCATCGACGCCGCGCTCGCGGACGTGCGCGCGGGCCATGTGGGTTCGATCCCGCGGGAGCTGCAGAACGTCCACGCCGACGGCGCGGGCTTCGAGCGCGAGCAGGGCTATCTGTACCCGCACGACTTTGCGCTCCATTGGGTGAAGCAGCAGTATCTGCCCGACGAGCTGGCCGGCCGCCGCTATTACGAGTACGGCGACAACAAGACCGAGCAGGCAGCGAAGCGCTACTGGGAGGAGATCAAAACATAATGGACATCTCTGTCGGTGATATTCTGGTGATGAAAAAGCCCCACCCCTGCGGCAGCGTCGAATGGGACGTGCTGCGCGTGGGGGCGGATTTCCGCCTGCGCTGCCGCGGCTGCGGCCACGAGGTCATGGGCGTGCGCGGCCGCTTTGAAAAAAACGTCCGGCAGATCAAGAGGGCGGAATGAACTGCGCCTATCTGCTGCGCTGCCGCGACGGCAGCCTGTACGCCGGCTGGACAAACGACCTTGCCGCGCGCGTAAAGGCCCACAATGAGGGCGTGGGCGCGAAGTACACCCGCTCGCGCCGGCCGGTGGAGCTGGTGTATTATGAATCGTTTGAAACCCGCGAGGAGGCCATGAGCCGCGAATGGCATCTCAAACGGCTGACGCGGCAGGAAAAGCTGGCGCTGATCTCGCGCTTTCGCGACAGGGCGGAGGCACAGGGCGCCGGAACGGACAAATAAAGACACATCTTGCTGGGAGGGATCCGCATGAAACAAGTCAAAAAGCTGCTGGCCTTGCTGCTGCTGTTCGCGCTGGCGCTGACACTGCCCACGGCGGCGGCCTTTGCCGAAAAGGATGCGCCCGCGTCGGAGGAGGAGATCTCCGAAGCCGCGGAAGAAGAAGCGGTGCCGGACACAGGCGAAACAGAGCAGGCGAAGACGGAAGAGGACGAAGCGCCCGCCACGGCGGCGCAGGAAGCCGCAGCGCCGGAGGAAGAGAGCGCCGAGGCAGCCCCGGTCGCGGAGACGGAAGAGCCCTCCGGCGGCGCCCTCTCGCCCCTTGTCTGCGCTGAGGGCGAGCGTCTGAGCGTTTCCGAGGGCACCGTGATCTGCGAGGCGGGCGGCATCGTGTTCAATAGCGGCGGCATCGTGTACAACAACGGCGGCACCGTGTACAACAACTTCGGCGTCGTGTACAACAACGCCGGCAAGGCCTTCAACAACGCCGGCACCGTCTACGTCAACGGCGGCATCGTGTTCAACAACGGCGGCGACGTGATTTACAACGACGGCGAGCTGATCGACAACACGGCAGCTCTCGAGGACGAAGTTCCCGTTGAGGAAGAAACTCCCGCTGAGGAGGAAGCTCCCGCCGGGGAAGAAGCTCCCGCCGGGGAAGAAGCCCCCGCTGAGGAGGAAGCTCCCGCTGAGGAGGAAGCGCTCGTCGAGGAAGAAACTCCCGCCGGGGAGGAAGCTCCGGTCACGATCCTGCTCACGCCCCCGGTCTTCGAGGCCCTCGCGCAGGGCTATCGGCGTGATGCGCTGCCCGTCGCCGCGGCCGCGGTGACGAACGAGGGCGAGCAGCCCGTCACGATCCTGGCCGCGCGGATCAACGGGGTCAGCGCCAACTGCTTTACAATCGATTACGAGAAGGATGTGACGCTTGCTCCCGGCGAAACGAACGACACGGCCTGGCGCGTCTCCCCCGTTCCCTATCTGCGCGCGGGCGATTATACCGCCAAGCTCGTGCTGATCCTCGAGAGCGGCGAGACGATCGAGGCGCCCTTTACGCTGACGGTCGTCAAGGGCTGATCGGGGCGGGAAGCGCTTGCTTTGCGCACAGCTTTTCATAGAGAAGCTGTTTTGAAATAACTCTTACCGGCCCCATACAATCTAAAAACGGCGTGACCGCAGCGGTCACGCCGTTTTTAGATTGTTCGTTCCCTTTTTGATGTTACATATCAGCCACGCGGTTTGGGCGCCGTTCCACCTCATCCGACCTCGCTTCGCTCGGCCACCTTCCCCTCAAGGGGAAGGCT
>CAMHER010000097.1 GCA_946184215.1 uncultured Clostridia bacterium
GCGGCACACAACTGTCTTATTCTTTATACTCAAACATCAAATCGTACATGCTGACTGTGTCGCCGTCTTTGACACCCATCTCTTCCATTCGCGCAAAAACGCCGCTTTCACGCAGGATTCGATCAAAAAACATGCGGCTCTCATAATCAGAAAAGTTGACCGTTGCCACGAGACGCTGCAGCCAGGGTCCTTCCACCAGCCACATATCGTCAAATCTCTCGATCGTAAGGTCTCCGGAGGTATCCACCTTCGGCTCCGGCGGAACATAGTCCGCCTCAAAACTGGCGATCGGCGGAAGCTCGCGCAGCTTGTTTGCGCAGGCACCCACAAGCTCGCGCGTACCGATATGCGCAGCCGCACTGATCTCAAAAAGTTCAAAGCCAAGCGACTCGACATGGCGGCGCAGGCGTTCGAGATTATCAGAGCTGTCCTCCACAAGATCGCACTTGTTGGCTGCCACGATTTGGGGGCGGGAGGCAAGTTCCCCGCTGTATTCCCGCAGTTCAGCATTGATGGCGTCAAAATCGGCAACCGGATCACGTCCTTCGCTGCCGGACACATCGACAAGATGCACCAGCAGGCGGCAGCGGTCGATGTGACGCAGAAAGTCATGTCCGAGACCTGCCCCATCAGACGCGCCTTCAATAATACCAGGGATATCGGCCATGACGAAGGACACGCCCTCATCAATATAAACGACCCCAAGGTTGGGGAAAAGCGTTGTAAAATGATAATTCGCGATCTTCGGATGCGCTTTGCTGACAACAGAAAGAAGTGTGGATTTCCCAACATTCGGAAATCCTACAAGCCCCACATCTGCCAAAAGCTTGAGTTCAAGCGTGATCTCATGGCTCTCGCCCGGCAGGCCGGGCTTGGCAAAGCGCGGGACCTGACGGGTAGGCGTAGCAAAATGGGTATTGCCCCAACCGCCGCGACCGCCTTTTGCAGCGACCCAATCCTCGCCGGTGGACATATCATGCATGACTGCGCCCGTTTCCGTGTCACGGATCACCGTACCGCGCGGAACTTTGATCACAAGGGTCTCTCCGTCTCGGCCGTTACAGCGTTTGCCCTGGCCGGGCATACCGTTGCCCGCGACATATTTTCTTTTATAGCGAAAGTCCATCAAGGTGGACATGTTGTCGTCCACAGAAAAAACAACATTTCCGCCACGCCCGCCATCGCCGCCGTCCGGACCGCCTGCGGCAACATATTTCTCGCGATGGAAAGCAACGGCGCCGTCGCCGCCGTTGCCGGCACGCACCGTGATCCTCGCCTTATCAACAAAAGACGCTGCCATACTCTCCCCTCTCCTTCTCGTTCAAATCAATTCCTCGCAAAAAAGTAAAACAAAAGACCGAACAAAATCGTCCGGTCTTTGTGTTTCTCTTACTGTGCGATTTCTTCGTAAACAGAGACCATCTTGCGGTCCTTGCCCATGCGCTCGAACTTCACTTTGCCGTCGATCAGAGCAAACAGAGTGTCGTCCTTCCCCTTACCGACATTGTTGCCGGGGTGGATCTTGGTTCCGCGCTGTCTGACAAGGATATTGCCGGCCAGAACAAACTGTCCGTCGGCTCTCTTGGTTCCAAGACGCTTAGACTCACTGTCGCGGCCGTTCTTGGTAGAACCCATACCTTTTTTATGTGCCATTTAGGTTTCTCCTCCTTTAGTCAAAATAGCTGCGGATGCTTTCAGGCGTTGATCGCTTCGATCTGAACCTTGGTGTAAGGCTGTCTATGACCCTGCGTTCTGCGGTAGCCTTTTTTCGGCTTCATCTTATAAACACGGATCTTGGCGGCCTTGCCGTTCTTCACGACGTTTGCGCTGACGGACGCGCCCTCGATCACAGGCTTGCCGAATACAACGTTTTCGCCGTCGATCACAGCCAGAACCTGGTCAAACTTGACACTGTCGCCCGCAGCCGCGTCGAGCTTTTCGATGAATACGACATCGCCCTCGGCAACGCGGTACTGCTTGCCGCCGGTCACAATGATTGCATGCTTCACGAATAGTTCCTCCCATCTTCAGGACTCGCTTTTGAGGCGCGGATAGATCCGGCTTCGTCAATGCCTCTTCAATGCGGCTTTGGTATAATACCACGACAAAATACCGATGTCAACTATTTTTGCGGCAGTTTTGCATTTTTTCTCAGCCGACCGCCTCTATGGTATCGTCAACCAGGGTCACATGGCCGTTATCGCTGTTTTCGCTCAGGAACAGGCGGTGCTCTACATAGTCTGCATCGGTATAGGCGATCATCAGATCTGGCATGCCGCCCGGGATTGCGGTTCGGATCTGCAGCGCGCAATCCGTCATAAAGCTGGCGTACCAGTGACGCTCGGTCTCATAAAATCTGTCGGCCGGGTCCGCTTCATCGACATAATAGAAATTGCTGACAGTAACGTCATAGGCTGTACCGCTGATTTTCAGGTAGAGTTCATCCCCTTCGGACAAGGCAAGGCGGTCAATGCTCCACACCGTTCCATCCTCTACCTCGTTGAGGGGAAGGACCTCGAGTTCAGACGTGCCTTCCCGAACAGCGGGAAGATATCTGTCGTCGATCACGCCGGCAAGAAGCTCATATGGGATCGTAAACATCGTAAAGCTGTTCTCCTCCGGCATCAATTCGCCAAACTCCGGGAAGAAGACCATTCCGTCGCCGTCAAAATACCAGTTGCCCTCCCGCACCAGCGCTCTGAGGGCGCTGTCAGCATCAAAATCGTTCTGGGCAATCTTCGAATAAAGCTCCTCATCTTCGCGGGCAACGGAAATGATTCTGTCGCCCAGGGCGCTTTTCAACGTTTCCACATCTGGCGAAAGCTTGTCCAACGTAAGCTTCTCTCCGGTCTGCGTGCTGAAATTATACCCGTAGTAGGAATAGCTGCCGCTCTTTCCGCCTGTATAAACACTTGTCCAATAGCGAAAGCTCAGGACGCTCCCGTCTGCGCGAAGGCTCTTCACTGTACGGGCAGAGGTAAAGGTCGTATTCAGTTCGGCCCCTTTGTCGTGAACATACGTATAGTTGTCGAGCGCCTCTTCCAGCAGATGGTTTTTGCCGCCCTCACTGCCGTTTCCGGATATATAGGCCTCATCGAACAAAACCAGCTGCTCATTGATTGCTTTGGCCGCGTCGGGTCTCTCATCAATGCGCACCGTCGGTGTCACATATGAGAAGCTCAAAATCAGGGAGCCGTCAGGCGCATCCAGATTTTCAGTCGTCTTTTTGCTGTAAATAATCACACGGTCGCCGATTTCCGCTCCCGTTACGTCGACCGGGAGAGCGCTTATCGCCGGTTTTGGCGTTTCTCTGCTCGCTTCGGGAGCCGATTCGATCTCGACGGGCGCAGGCTCCTCGGTTGCCCTGACCTCAGGTGTGGGGAGCGGAGGCAGCTTTGTATTCCGGATTGCGTCAAGCTCGGCGCAGGCGCTGAGCGCAAAGGCCGTGGATAGGCAAAGAATCATACTGATCAGTTTTTTCATGTTTTTACCTCATTTAAGTAAGCTTCTCAAACGGGATCGACTGTGCAATTGAGGCGTTTGTATACGCTTTTTCAGCCGTCACGTCACGAATAACCGCAATATCCGGAGGAAGAAAAATTGTCTGCTCCTCCTTGTCCAGTTCCAGTTCCATCAACGCGCGGTCCTGCCAGAACGGGAACACGTCAATTTCAAATACCTGTCCCTTATAATTGTGCAGATACCTCATCTTATGAAGAATCTGTCGATCCGGATCAGCCGAGCGCAAAAGCTTCTCGTATTCCTTCTTTGAGATTTCGTTTTCCTGTTCAATACGCGTCAGGTCGCTCAAGCGTTTCTTGACCGTATGGGTATAGACCTTAATGCCGTCTGTCTCACGGCAGCGGATCCTCTCGCGTCCGCCTTCCGGATTAAGGATATAAACCTGTTCGATCGAAGATGACGGCAGAGACTTCAGAAAGCCTTGATCCGGCATTCGAATCAAATATTTTCTTTCGATTTCCAGATGTTCCATAGACTACCGCCTTTAACAACCTTGAGTATTCAGTATAGCGAAGGATTATAACAAAATCAAGAACAATCAGGAAAAATCACCTTCCATTAAGAATAATTAAGTCATTTTCCCTGCCAATTCCTGCAATCTTGAGAGGAGACTTCCCATAAAAAAAGATTGACTTGCCGTATATTTCAAATATACTATTCTTATAAAGACCAATAGCACGTGAAACGACAAAGAATATAAGGAGAGAACATGAAATGGCAGAACTAAGGCCAAAAATCGTCAAGCTTTGCAAGATCATTGGCGGTGTATCCGGCATGGTCAACAAGATCGACGAAAACGCTCCGGAATACTACAGTCTGGCAAACATCGTATCAGATGACGAGGCGGATGTCGCTATTGCCGCCGGTCTGCGCAAGGAACGCACCGCTGCCTGGCTGGCAAAGAAAGTCGGCAAAAGTGTGGAAGAAACGGAAAAGCTTGCCAAGCATCTTGCCTGGATCGGCGTTTTCCGCTGTACCTACGACAAAGAAGAGGGCGTAGACAAATACTTCATGCAGATCTTTGCCCCCGGCATTATGGAAATGCTCGTAAACAACAAAGAACTGTTGGAGACGCATCCCGAGGTCGGCCGTGCGTTTGAGGAATATACCCGCAAACGCATGGAGCTGATGAGTGCGGTGATCCCGCAGGGCTATGGTCTGATGCGCGTTATTCCGATCGAAAGTGCCATCAAAGATGATCCTACGGCAAATGATTTTGATAAGCTTTCCTACTACCTGAACAAGTATGACAAGTTTTCCGTCTCCCCCTGCTCCTGCCGCTCGTCGCGTACCTCGATCAATGACGGCTGCGGCCATCTTGCCGATGAAATGTGCATCCAGATGGGCAAGGGCGCAGAGCATTACATCCGTACCGGACGTGCTCGGGAGATCACGCGCGAGGAAGCGCTTGAGATTATCAAGCGTGCCGAGGACAACGGTCTTATGCACGACATTCCGAATATTGAAGAGGCCGGTGAGAGCGCTGCGATCTGCAACTGCTGCTCCTGTGCCTGCTTTGGACTGCGCGTCGGCCTGATGTTCGGTGCGCGCGACGTTATCCGCTCAAATTATGTCGCCACGATTGACGAGGCGAAGTGTGTGGCCTGCGGCATGTGCGTTGAGACCTGCCCGGCCAATGCTCTCAAGCTCGGTCAAAAGCTGCCCACGCGCGTAGATACCAGCGCTCCTGAATACAAGAAGATGACCGACGTTATCTTCTCCAAGGACGTATGGAATCCCAATTACCGTGAAAACTTTGAAGACACGCTTCCCACCGGCACCGCCCCCTGCAAGGCTGCCTGCCCGGCACATATCGCTGTTCAGGGTTACTTAAAGCTCGCTGCCCAGGGGAAGTACACCGAGGCGCTTGAGCTGATCAAGCGGGAGAATCCCTTCCCCGCTGTCTGCGGCCGTATCTGCAACAAGCGCTGCGAGCAGGAATGCACCCGCGGCAATGTGGACGAGGCTGTCGCCATCGACGAAGTCAAGCGCTTTATCGCAGATCATGATCTTGATAAGTCCACCCGTTTTGTTCCCAAGATGCTCAACCAGACCGGCAAACCCTTTACCGAAAAAATTGCGATCATCGGCGCCGGCCCCGCCGGTATGAGCTGCGCCTATTATCTCGCCAACAAGGGATATCCCGTCACGGTCTTTGACCGCAACCCCGTCCCCGGCGGTATGCTGACGCTCGGTATTCCGAACTTCCGCCTTGAAAAGGACGTTCTCAACGCCGAAATCGACATTCTGCGCGAGATGGGCGTTGAGTTCAAGTGCGGCGTCGAAGTCGGCAAGGATGTTACAATCCAGCAGCTGCGCGAAGAGGGCTACAAGGGCTTCTACCTTGCCATCGGCGCGCAGAAGAGCGCCAAACTGAAGGTCCCCGGCGAAGAGCTCAAGGGTGTTCTCGGCGGTGTTGACTTTCTGCGTGAAGTCAATCTCGGCAACAAGGTCGAGATCGGCAAGCGCTGCGCTGTCATCGGCGGCGGCAATGTCGCCATGGACGTCTGCCGCACGGCCGTCCGTCTCGGCGCCGAAAAGACCTATATCATCTATCGGCGCGGCGAAGAAGAAATGCCCGCCGACCGTGACGAGGTCAAAGAGGCAAAGGAAGAGGGCGTTGAATTCCGCTTCCTGTGCGCGCCTGTTGAGATCCTCGGTGAGAACGGCAAGGTTACCGGCATGAAGGTCGAGCTGATGGAGCTTGGCGAGAGCGATGAAAAAGGTCGCCGCAAGCCTGTGGGAACCGGCAAGTTCGAGACGATCGAGCTCGACAGCGTCATCGGCGCCGTTGGCCAGGTCGTAGACTGGGGCAAGCTCGATATCGGTGATCTGAAGACCACGCCGAAGGGCACCG
The DNA here is from genome assembly GCA_946184215.1 of uncultured Clostridia bacterium. GTDB lineage: Bacteria > Bacillota > Clostridia > Oscillospirales > Oscillospiraceae > Limivicinus. The sequence continues at coordinate 6,380 of CAMHER010000097.1, forward strand.
CTCTGGCCGACCCGCTTACCTATCAGACCAATCAAAGCGATATCTTCGTCGGCGGCGACTGCTACACCGGGCCGAAGTTCGCCATCGACGCGATCGCAGCCGGCAAAGAGGCTGCTATTTCCCTGCACCGCTTTGTACATCCCGGTCAGACGCTGACCATGGGCCGCGACCGCAGACATTTTACTGCGCTCGACAAGAGTCAGGCTCTTCTTGATGTCGCAAGCTTTGACCGCGACCACCGCCAGCTTCCCGGATACAACGAAGCCAAGGCCAAAACCTTCTCCGACGCGCGCGTCACCTTTACCGAAGAGCAGGTCCGCAAGGAGACCGCCCGCTGCCTCGGCTGCGGTGTGACCAAGGTTGACGAATACATGTGCATCGGCTGCGGCCTTTGCACCACGCGCTGCAAGTTTGACGCCATTAAGCTCAAAAAGGTTCGCAACTGGGAGGCCGGCTCGTTTGAGACCATGCCGATCAAGGTTGCCGAGGGACTTGTCAAGCGCACCGGCGGCATTGTCCGCAAAGCGATCGGCGGTAAATAATGCACGAGCTCGGAATCTGTGATGCCCTGCTGAAAATGGTGGATCAAATTGCCAAAGACGAGCAGTTGGAAGGCATCAGCAAGATCACGGTCGAGGTCGGCACGCTCTCCGGCGTTGTTCCCAAATATCTGGAGGATTGCTGGGAAGCCGTCGTCGACGGTACCGGCTATGTCGACACGCAATTTGTTGTTGAAGTTCTGGAAGGAAAAGCCCGCTGTCTCGATTGCGGCCGAGAATTCGGCGCCGGGATCAATGACAAGCTGGTCTGCCCTTTCTGCGGCGGGGATAAGCTCACCCCGATCTCTGGCCGTGACCTGACTCTGAAAGAAATCGAAGCGATCTGAACATCTTTGCCCGCCGTGTTCCGACGCGGCG
>CAMHER010000098.1 GCA_946184215.1 uncultured Clostridia bacterium
CGCCCGCAGCGGCCAGATCTTCCTCGCTAAGCTCATAGTAGGCGAGGATCTTCTGGGTATACTGGCCGACGGGAACGTCGCTGTTGCCCATGGCCATGAGCACGTCGCCGCTCTTCAGCAGCTCGGCGAGCTGGTCAAAGGATTCGATCCCCTTGGGGTTGCCCTCGGGAACGACCAGAACGACCTTGTTCTCAAGCAGATTGATGCGGCTGCCCTGCAGAACAAAGTCCAGTCCCTCGGTGTTGACTTCTGCGCTTGCGGTGCTGTCGAGCTGGTTCATCTGCTTCTGACCGGCGGAGATGAACAGATCGCACTCGGCTCCCTCCTGGATCTGGGTCTTGAGCGTGCCGGAGGAGTCGAAGTTGTAGGTGATCTTGACGCCGGGATTCGCGGCCTCGTACAGGTCCCTAATCTTCGTGAGCGTTTCGGTCATCGAGGCGGCGGCAAAGACGATCAGCTCGACCTCTTCCGCGGAGGCAGGCTCTTCCGCCGGAGCGGCCTCCTCGACCGGCTGCTCCGCGGCTTCCTCCGCCGGTGTCTGGGGCGCAGCGGGTGCGCTTTGCCCGCCGCAGGCTGCCAGCGCAAAAATCATCGTCAGCGTCAGCAGCAGCGCAAGGGATTTTTTCATGCGGTTTTCCTCCTTTTCCCGTGTTTCAGGGAAGATATTTATATAAACACGCCTTTACGTGTCTATACCGAAAGAAAACAGCCGGCTTGGAATCAGGTGCCTTTTCCGAAGCCGCAGTTGGGGAAGTGGCAGACCGGGCAGTTGAGACACAGCCCGCCGTGGCCGAGGGCGGCAAGCTGCTCCTTCGTGATCGGCGTGTCGGTCACGAGATAGGGCAGCAGCAGGTCGAAGATCGTGCGTCTGGCATACATCACGCAGCCCGGCAGCCCGCAGACCGGCCGACCGTCCGGCATATAGGAGACCAGAAACATCGCGCCCGGCAGCACGGGAGCGCCGTAGGAGACGATGTTTGCCCCGGTGTTGCGGATGGCAAGCGGCGTCTTGTCGTCGGGGTCCACGCTCATGCCGCCGCTGCAGAACACCATCTCGCAGCCCTTATCCAGCATATCCAGCACCGCGGCGGTGATCGCCTCGTGGTTATCGTCCAGAATGACGTGCTCGGTCATTGTGCAGCCAAACTCCGACAGCTTCTGCTCGATCACGGGTGTAAAGGTGTCCTGGATCCGGCCGTGGAAAACCTCGCTGCCGGTGGTGACGACACCGTAGTTCCGGGGCCGTACGGGGACCAGACGCATCAGCGGCGTATCCCCTGCAAGTTCCTTTGCCTTTTCCATCCGCTCCTTTTTGATCACCAGCGGGATCACGCGGGTCCCGCAGAGCTTTTCGCCTTTTTTCACCATAAAGCCGGAGGCGCGGGTGGCGATCATCATGTCGCCCAGGGCATTGATGGCGCGCAGCCGCTCAATGTCGATCAGCAGCAGCCCGTCGATTTCGGCGATCAGCTCGATCTTGCCCTCCTTCGGCTCGGTGGCGCGCATATGCTCACCGATGCAGATGTCGCGCAGGATCACGGCGGCCTCGTCCTCGTGGAGCATGGTCTCGTCGTTTTCCCAGATGTACAGGTGCTCCTTGCCCACACTCAGCAGCACAGGGATATCCTCGCTTTGCACGATGTGTCCCTTGCGGAACACAGGGCCCTTTTTCTCGCCCTTGATGATCTGGGTGATGTCGTGGCACAGCACATGGCCGACCGCGTCTTCCGTTCTCACAAGCTTCATGGAATTGCCTCCTCTTTATCATATCCGTTCGGCTCCGCAGAGCCGGTTGATCTCTTCCTTCAGCTTCCTGGCTGTCTTCTCGCGCCGCGCATGCGCAGCCCTGGCCTCGGCCGTTTTGCATTTTTCCAGGCTGGCGGCGAAGCGCTCGTCCAGACTCACGCGCTCGCTCCCGCGCACGGCCTTGTCGGCAAGAAAAACCAGGGCGGCTTCATTGAGCTCCGCGCTGTCGGGATCGGTGTGCTGGCGGACGATTTCCGCCTCGGAAACATAGCCCAGCTCCCGCAGCCACGCCCCGCCGACGGCGGCGTGATCCTTCTCGCCCTTGGCCAGATCGTGCAGCAGCGCGGCAGCGTGGACGGAAGCGGCGTCAAGCGCGACGCCCCGGCTCTGCAGATCAAGACACAGCTCGTCTGCAAGCGCGGCGACGGCGCGGCAGTGGGCAGCAAGCGCGGCATCTGCCCCGGCGGCGGAGAGCATCGCCAGGCACAGCTCGTCTGTCAGCTCCGGCCGCGGTACCCGACCGGCCTCCCGCAGACGCAGAGAGCCGCCTTCTTCTTCGAAAAAGCTCAGAGAGGTGTAGCCCAGCGCGCTGCGGTGCCCGGCAAGGGCGGCAATGGAACCCTTGTGGCTGACGATGGCAATGTCGCCCTCGCTCTCACGCACGCAGCGCAGTACGGCCTCCTGCATCCTTGCCCGGAGGGCCTCGCCGCTCTCCGCTCCGTCGGGCAGCAGGGAGGGGTTTTCTTCCCGCGCGGCATACAGCGCAGGATAGCGGGCCATGATCTCGCGGAACGAAAGCCCGTCCCAGACGCCCATGTCCTGCTCCTCCAGCCCCGGCATGATCCGGATCTCCCGGCCGAGCGGCCTCGCTGTCTCGATCGCGCGGACAAGACGGCTTGCAAAGACTGCCTGCACGCCGCAAAGCTCGTCCGCAAAGGGCAGCCTCGCGGCCTGGATGCGGCCGAGACGGCCCAGCGGGAAATCACTCCGCCCTCCGACGCACCAGCGCTCGCCGAGAGGGATGTCCGGCATCGCATGCCGGATGAGAATGACGCGCCTGCTCACAGCTCGTCACCGAAACAGGCGTCAAACAGCTCTTTGGCCTGCCGGCGCAGCTCCGCGGAATAGCGCTCATAGCAGCCCAGCAGCCGCTTTCCGCGCTCGGTCAGGCGGCTCTCTCCGCCGCTGGCACCGCCCTGGCTGCGTTCCAGCAGCGGAAAATGGAGCTGCGATTCCAACGCCCGGATGATGTTCCAGCCGCCGGAATAGGAGATCTGCATCCGCTCACAGGCGTGACGCACCGAGCCGGTCTCCTCCACCAGAGAGAGGAGCATGGCGGTTTTTTCGTCAAAAAAAGGTTTTTCCCGGCTCAGCGAAATACCGATCTCCGGGCGGATGAGCTGTTCGTTGTGATAGGCCAGCAGCGCGGCATAGTCTGCGGGCGTGTCGGCGTCGTGCAGGATGCCGGGATCCTCCACTTCGATTTCCGTCATGGTCTCGCCGCAGCGGCGGATCGCGCCCTGAAGGCCGCCCTCACCGCTGTCGGAGAGGATCCGGTCAAGCAGGGAAGAGGCGATCAGCAGCGGGTGCCCGGTCTGCCCCTCGCAGACGGGACAGCAGAGCGCTGCGTCGGATTCGATCAGCTTTGTGACCGTAAGAGAGGTGAAAAGCGGAATATCCACCGGCGTGAAAAGCACCCGGTCGCACTTATCCCGCAGATAGGCCAGCCCGATCTTGGCCGAATCGAACATCTGCGTGGTCTCGTAGTTTTCGTTGCGCAGGAACACCAGCCCGCAGTTGGCCAGATGCCGTTCCAGCAGCGGGGCGTTATAGCCCGTGACCACGGCGATGCGCGTTATGCCGGCCTGATGGAAGGTGGCCACGATGCGCTGCGCGATGGTGATGGAGCCGATATTCAGCATCGGTTTGAAATCTCCCATCCGCGAGGACATCCCCGCGGCTACGATAACGGCGCCGATCTGCATGAAAACTCACCTCCGTGAAAAGCGAATTGCAAAAATAAACATTTCGACATTTTGTATTATACGCCTGCACTTTAGAAATGTAAAGGGGGAAAGACTGTACAAAAGGATCGTTATGCCGTATAATCGGCTTCAAAGAAAAGGAGGCTGAAACGATGAAGCTGTATATCTGGGGCACCGGCTGCGGAGCCGGGGATCTGGTGGACCGATGGTTCGACCCGGCCGAGATCGAGGCCTTCATTGACAGTCAGCCGTCCGGCGCGAGCTTTCTCGGACGACGCGTACTGCGCCCGGAGGAAGTTTCTGCGGACGAAGAGGCGCTGATCCTGGTGGCCAGCCGCCAGACGGACGAGATCGCCAGCCTTGCTGCCGCGTGCGGCATTGCGTCGGAGAGGCTGCTTTTCCTGAAAAACAACTGGCAGCTTCGTGACCGCAATGCGCCGTACCCGAGCAATACCGCGCTTCCCGCGGGACTGCTTGAGGAGCTCGGCAAGCCGCCGCGCAAGGTGCGCGATCCGCTGTGGGCGTCCGGCGGTCCGCTCTCCGAACGGGACCTGGAAAACGATACGGTGCGCGTGCGCACGCTGGAGGCACTCTGCCGGGAGCTTGACAGCGTTCCCGGCGCGGCGGCGGAGCTGGGCGTTTACCGCGGCGCCTTTGCCCGCTGCATCAACCTGCTGCTGCCGGAGCGGACGCTGTACCTGTTTGACACCTTCAGCGGCTTTGCAAAGGAAGAGGCGGCGTCCTGCGCCCCCGGCTTTGCCGCCGCCCACGAGAACACCGCGGCCGAGCGGGTGCTCTCCCTGCTGCCGTACCCGGAGCGGGCGATCCTCCGTCCCGGCCTGTTTCCCGGCACGGCCTCTGGCCTGGAGGACGAGCGCTTCTGCCTCGTCTCGCTTGACGTGGATCTGGAGGAGAGCACGCTCTCCGGGCTGCACTTTTTCCTGCCGCGGCTCTCGCCCGGGGGCTATCTGCTGCTGCACGACTGTCTTTCACCCGCGCTTCCGGGGGTGCGTGCCGCCCTGCGGCGCTATGAGCAGGAGACCGGCTCCCGCCTGCACAAGGTTCCGCTCTGCGATATCAACGGAACAGTGGTAATATCTGCATAGAACGACAGGTTTCAACCAGACCGGCTTGTATAGTTTCAACAAAAAGCAATTCGCAAGTTCTGCGAATTGCTTTTTGTTGTAACTTGAACCTTCCGTTTTTTGAAGCGTATCATATAACTGTAAAGATATGCGAGAGAGGGCGATTCCCATGGAGAACGAATTGTTTGAGCTTTCGGCCGACAGCGTGATCGTCGAGGTCACCGATCCGAAGACCGGCAAGGTCTATCGCCGCGAGCTGCCCATTGAGTTTTATGAAAACGCCAATTTCCTGCGCCTGCGGGGCGAAAATATGGACGGCAGCCTTTCGCAGCTCGTGTTTTACACGCCGCGGGGGATCGAGCGCGTGCGCGATCTGACCGGCAAGGGCCCGGACAAGGACCCCTGCGGCGGCCACAGCCATTCGTGAGCACCACCTGAAAAGGAAAGCATACAAGTCAAATTCAAAGAGGAGGAGCAAACACATGATCAAGAAAACGCTTGTCATCAACGGCGTTACCCGGAATCTTGTCCTGGACAAGGACGAGACCCTGGCGACCGTTCTGCGTGAGCACCTGCTGCTGACCGGCTGTAAGATCGGCTGCGGCGAGGGCCACTGCGGCGCGTGCAACGTCATCGTCAACGGCAAGGTCACCAAGGCCTGCATCTTCAAGATGAGCCGTATCCCGGACAACGCCGAGATCACCACGATCGAGGGTGTCGGCACCCTGAGCGACATGCACCCGCTGCAGGTCGCCTGGATGGCTTACGGCTGCGCCCAGTGCGGCTTCTGCACGCCCGGCTTCATCATCAGCGCCAAGGTCCTGCTCGAGAACAATCCCAGCCCCACCCGCGAAGAGGTCCGCGACTGGTTCAACAAGCAGCGCAACCTCTGCCGCTGCACCGGCTACAAGCCCCTCATCGACGCCACCATGGCCGCCGCTGCCGTGCTGCGCGGCGAGATGAGCAAGGAAGACCTGGTCTTCAAGCCCACCGGCGACAGCATCAAGGGCACCAAGTACATCCGTCCCTCCGCCGCCCAGAAGGTCACCGGCACCTGGGACTTCGGCGCCGACGACGCGCTGAAGATGCCCGGCTGCCTGCGTCTGGCTCTGACCCAGGCCAAGGTCTCCCACGCCAACATCAAGTCCATCGACACCTCCGAGGCCGAGAAGATGCCCGGCGTCGTGAAGGTCATCACCTACAAGGATATCCTTGCCGCCGGCGGAACGAACCAGATCAACGGTCTGGTCATGCTGCCCAAGCACAACAAGACCGACGGCTTCGAGCGCCCGGTCCTCTGCTCGGACAAGATCTTCCAGTTCGGCGATGCCATCGCCATCGTCGCCGCCGACACCGAGGCCCATGCCCGCGCCGCGGCCGACGCCGTCAAGGTGGAGATCGAAGAGCTGCCCGCTTACATGAACGCGCTTGACGCCATGGCTCCCGACGCCATCGAGATCCATCCCGGCACGCCCAACGTCTTTTTTGAAACCAACTGCATCAAGGGACCCGACTTCGATTGGGACAGCGTTCCCGATTCCCAGCAGGTCGAGATCGAGAGCTACTGCTCCCGTCAGCCCCACCTGCACCTCGAGCCGGACAACGGCTACGGCTACATCGACGAGGACGGCATGGTCACCGTGCACTCCAAGTCCATCGGCATCCACCTGCATATGCCCATGATCGCGGCCGGCATCGGCGTTCCGATGGAGAACCTCCGCCTGGTCCAGAACCACGCGGGCGGCACCTTCGGCTACAAGTTCTCCCCGACGAACGAGGCGCTGATCGGCGCTGCCGCCAAGATCCTCGGCAAGCCCGTCAGCCTGAACTTCAACCAGTTCCAGAACATCACCTACACCGGCAAGCGTTCCCCGGCCTTCATGCACATCAAGCTGGCGGCCGACAAGAACGGCAAGCTGCTGGCCCTCTGGGGCGACAACTATGTCGACCACGGCCCGTACTCCGAGTTCGGCGATCTGCTGACCATGCGTCTGAGCCAGTTCACCGGCGCCGGCTACGGCATCAACTCCATCCGCAACAAGAGCCAGACCGTCTTCACCAACCACGCATGGGGCTCCGCGTTCCGCGCTTACGGCTCGCCTCAGTCCTTCATGGGCTCTGAGATCGCGATCGACTGCCTGGCCGCCAAGATGGGCATCGACCCGTTCGAGATGCGCGCGATGAACTGCTACAAGGAATCCGAGCACACCACGATCCCGACCGGCTACCCGCCCGAGGTCTACTGCGAAGAGGCTCTGTTCGACAAGGCCCGTCCGCTCTACGAGGCCGCCAAGAAGAGAGTGGCCGAGAAGAACGCCGCCTCCGACGGCCGCTACAAGTACGGTATCGGCGTCTCCCTCGGCGTCTACGGCTGCGGCCTTGACGGTGTGGACAGCTCCTCGGCCTATGCCGAGCTCAATCCCGACGGCACCGTGACGATCTACGTCTCCTGGGAGGATCACGGCCAGGGCGCCGACA
>CAMHER010000099.1 GCA_946184215.1 uncultured Clostridia bacterium
GCGCTCTCCCAGCTGAGCTACAAGCCCATATTTTTTTTGCTCTCTCTCAAGAGCCTTATGTATTATATCACAGATTTTTCATTTGTAAAGAAAAATATTGATTATCTTTTTTACTTGCGCTATAATATCTTCGTGACTTTTGACAAGGCTGTACTAGTTGGGGAGCCAGCGGTGCCCTGTAACCTGCAATCCGCTATAGCAGGGACGAATTCCCGGTCGAGGATGTTTCCTGTGTCGTCTGACCCCGGTAAGCAGTGATGACGATCCGGTCTTGCGCAACGGAAACCCGTGAACCATGTCAGGCGGGGAACCGAGCAGCATTAAGCGGTGCTTTTCGTGTGCCGCAGGGTCGCCGGATCCGAGCCGGCTGCCGGCGTAACGGGCATAGGAGATGATTCGGAACCGGGTGTACAGTCTTGTCAAGGGTCACAAACTATTCTGTCGATCTGTGAGGGAGGGGAGAGCATGTATCAGGCCCTGTACCGGAAATGGCGGCCGCAGACCTTTGACGACGTCATCGGCCAGAAGCACATTACCGAAACGCTGAAAAATCAGGTCCGTTCCTCCCGCCTGTCGCATGCCTATCTGTTTATCGGAACGCGCGGCACCGGCAAAACCACCTGCGCGCGTATCCTGGCGCGGGCCGTCAACTGCGAGCATCCGGTCGACGGCAACCCCTGCGGAAAGTGCGCTGCCTGCCGCGGGATCGCGGACGGCTCGATCCTCGACGTGGTAGAGCTGGACGCCGCCTCCAACAACGGCGTGGACAATGTGCGCGCCCTGCGCGAGGAGGCGGTCTTTTCACCCGCGGCGGTAAAGAAGCGTGTGTATATCATCGACGAGGTGCATATGCTGTCTGCCTCGGCGTTCAACGCGCTGCTGAAGATCATCGAGGAGCCGCCCGAGCATCTGATCTTTATCCTCGCTACCACTGAGCTGCAGAAGGTCCCGGCGACGATCCTCTCGCGCTGCCAGCGCCACAACTTCCGGCGCATTGAAACGGCGGAGCTTGCCGCCTATGTGGAGCATGTTGCGAACGAGGAGCGCTTTGCCATCACCCGCGAGGCCGCCGAGCTGATCGCGCGCCTCGCCGAGGGCGGCGTGCGCGACGCGCTGAGCCTGCTGGACCAGTGCTCGGCTCACGAAAAGATCGACGTCGACGCCGTGTACACGACGATGGGACTGGCCGGAAAACGGCGGATCGAGGAGCTGTTCGACCGCGTCATCGACCATGACACCGAAGCGGCGCTCAAGGCCTTTTCCGGGATGTGGATGGACGGCAAGGATCCGATCGGTACATTGGGCGAGCTGTTCACGCTGATGCGCGATGTGCTGATGCTGCGCGTGGCCCCCAAGGGCGGCGCAGAGCTGATCTCCGGCGGGCATGAGATCGCCCTGCTCAAGCGCTATGCCGCACGCCTGACCACGGAGGAGCTGACGGCGGGAATGGAGACGCTGCAGGACGCGCTGATCGCCGCGCGGAATGCGCGCAGCCCGCGCACAACGGCGGAGCTGTGCCTCGTCACGCTGTGCTCAAGCCTGCTCAAGCAGGATATGCCGGACTTTAACGCCCGCCTTTCCCGCATCGAGGAGCAGCTTGCCTCCGGTACGTTTTCCTTTGCCCCGCGGCGTGAAAGTGCCCCGCCCGTGCCGCAGAGCACGGACGAGCCGGAATGGGACGAGGAGCACCCGCCGCTGCCGGAGGAGGACGATCTTCCCTGGAACGAGGAGCCCCCTGCCCCCGCGGCACCGCAGCACGCCCCGTGGGAGGACGAGGCGGACGAGCTCGACCCGGCGCAGTTTGCCGAGCCGCAGCCCGAGGATGAGCTTCCCAAACGCGAGGCGCAGCCGGAGAAAAAGCCCGAGCCGCTCCCGAAAGAAGAGCCGGTCGGCGCTGCTCCCGCGGCAGCTGAAAGCCCGGCCTTCTGGCGCGAGCTCTGCGGAAAGATCACAGCCCGTTTGCCGGCGGATATGCGCATCTATCCCGGCGACGAGAGCAAGCTGCGCGGTACGCTCAGCGGCAATGTGCTGACGCTGGAGGCCGAGAGCGGCTTTGTTTACAATCGCTTTAACCGCGCCGAGATCCTGCAGCGCTTTTCCGACTGTGCCGCGGAACTGACGGGCCGAAGCGTGAACACGATCCTGAAGGTGCTCGACCCCGCCCTGCGGGTGACGAGGAGCCTGGATGAACTGAAAAAATTTCCCGAGACACATGTTGTCGGATAAATCCAGAAATACGAACAAACAGGAGGATACACAAAATGGCAAAAGGCGGATTTCGCGGCGGCTTTGGCGGCAGCCAGGCCAACATGATGAAGCAGGCACAAAAGATGCAGCAGGATTTCCTGAAGATGCAGCAGGAGCTGGAGTCTACCAAGTTTGAATTTACCTCCGGCGGCGGCGCGGTCAAAGCTGTGGTTGCCGGTACGAGAGAGTTTGAGAGCATCACGATCGACCCAGAGGTCGTCGATCCGGACGACGTGGAGATGCTGCAGGATCTGATCCTGGCGGCGGTCAACGGCGCCCTGAAGGCGGCCGATGACAAGACCAGCCAGTCGATGGCCAAGCTGCAGAGCGGCATGGGAGGATTCCCCGGCCTGTTCTGAACGCAGGAACGGAGGCGGCAGGATGAATACCGAATGGACAAGCACGGTCAGCGTGACAGATCCGCTGCCGGAATATCCGCGGCCACAGCTCGTCCGCGAAAGCTGGATGAGTCTCAATGGCCTGTGGGAGTATGCCATCACGGCCCACAAGGCAATGCCGGAACGCTTTGATGGCCACATCACCGTGCCTTTCTCGCCGGAAACGGCGCTCTCCGGCGTGCAGAGAACGCTGGAGAGCGGGCAGTATCTGTGGTATCGGCGCAGCCTGACGCTGCCGGAGAGCTTTTCCGGCAGACGCGTGATCCTGCACTTCGGCGCGGTGGACCAGGTTGCGGACGTGTGGGTGAACGGGATCCATCTGCTCACGCACGTGGGGGGTTATCTGCCCTTTGAAGCGGAGATCACCCGCACGCTCGGCGAGGGCAAGGTCACGATCGCCGTTCGCGTCTCAGACGAGACCGACAACAGCTTCCACACCCGAGGCAAGCAGAAAACCAAGCGCGGCGGTATCTGGTATACACCGCAGAGCGGCATCTGGCAGACCGTGTGGCTGGAGAGCGCGCCGCAGAGCTATGTGCGCGGCGTACGCATTACCCCGCATTTTGACGACGCGGAGGTGGATATCACGGCTGACGTGGTCGGCACGGAGCGCGCTTTTGCCGTTTTCGGCGGCGAGCGCTATGAGCTGCCTGCGCTGATCCCGGTTCCGGACTTCGAGGCATGGAGCCCGGAAAACCCGAAGCTGTATCCCTTCACCGTCGAATGCGGCGAGGACCGGGTGGAGAGCTATTTCGCCATGCGCAAGTTTTCCGTCGAAAAAGACGAGACGGGTGTCCCGCGCTTGTTTTTAAACGGCAGGCCGTATTTCCACAACGGCGTGCTGGACCAGGGCTACTGGCCCGACGGGCTGTACACCGCTCCGACGGACGAGGCCCTGTGCCGCGATATCATGCTGGCGAAGGAAAGCGGCTTCAATATGCTGCGCAAACACATCAAGGTCGAGCCGCTGCGGTGGTACTATCACTGCGACAGGCTCGGCATGCTGGTGTGGCAGGATATGCCCTGCGGCGGCGGACGCTATGCACCGGCGGTGGTCTCGGCTCCGCTGATCACGGGGCTGCACCTGTCCGACAGTCGCTATGCCCGCTTCGGCCGGGACGATGAGCAGGGTCGACGGGAATTTGCCGACGAGCTCTGCGACATGGTCAACCATCTCTATAACTGCCCCTGCATCGCCATGTGGGTGATCTTCAACGAGGGATGGGGCCAGTTTGACGCGGCAAAAATGACCGACGCCGTGCGCTTCCTCGACAACACCCGCACCATCGACCACGCTTCCGGCTGGCACGATCAGGGCGCGGGCGACGTGAAGAGTGAGCATGTCTATTTCCGCCCATACAAATTCCGCCGGGACAGGAAAAGCCGCGCTGTCGTATTGAGCGAGTTCGGCGGCTATGCCCATGCTGAAAACGGACATTTGTGGAGTGATAAGTCCTTTGGATATAAACGCTTTGAGACCGCTGAGGCCCTTGCCGCCGCATTGGAGGAGCTGTTCCAGCGCCAGATCCGGCCGGCAAAGGAAAAAGGCCTTGCCGCGGCGGTCTATACGCAGATGAGCGACGTGGAGGATGAAATCAACGGACTTATGACCTACGACAGAAGCGTGGTCAAGATCGCGCCGGAGAAGATGCGCGAAATCACAAAGATGGAGTAGAAAACAGGGGCGTGAAGACGCCCCTGTTTTGCAAGAGAGGGACAACATGTTCAAGCGGGTCTACCTGGAAATCACAAACGTATGCAATCTTTCCTGCGCCTTCTGCCCGGGAACCACGCGCTCGCCGCACTTTCTCACGGAAGAGGAGTTTGTGCCTCTGCTGGACAAACTGAGAGGCGAGACACAGTTCCTCTACTTTCACGTGATGGGCGAACCGCTGCTGCATCCGCTGCTGGGGCGGTTTCTCTCCCTCGCGGGGGAAAAGGGCTTTCGTGTCATTCTGACCACAAACGGAACGCTGCTCGGCGAGAGAGGCGGCGAGCTGCTTGCCGCCGGCGCCCTGCACAAGATCAACCTGTCGCTGCAGTCCTTTGAGGCGAACACGACCGGAGATATTGAAGATTATGTAAACCAATGTGCCGCCTTTGCCGATCAGGCTGCAAAAAAGGGGATCATTTGCGAACTGCGGCTCTGGAATCATGGCGGCTGGGAGAGCCGGAACTGCGAGATCCTTTCGCTGCTCGAGCGGCAGTTCCCGCGCCCCTGGGAGAAAAACGCCCGGAGCGTCAAGCTCTCCGAGCGGGTCTATCTGACCGAGGACGACATGTTCGACTGGCCGGATCCGACTGCGACGGACAGGGGAGAGAGCTGCTTTTGCTACGGCACGCGCGATCAGATCGGCGTGCTGTGTGACGGCACGGTTGTTCCCTGCTGCCTGGATCACAACGGTGACGTACCGCTCGGAAACCTGTTTTCACAGAGCTTGAAAGAGATTATGTCAACCGATCGGGCACGGCGGATCCATGTCGGATTTTCCCAGAGAAAGGCGGTCGAGGATCTCTGCCGCCGCTGCGGATACGCCAGAAGATTTACATAAGACAATTAACATAAAATAGTATACATAAAATAGTTAACATAAGATATTTTGTGAAGAAAGCGTAAACGATTTGCTGAATTTCTCTTAAGCTTTGTCGTTTTTTCTTTCATTTTATGACCGAATATGGTAGCATCATGCGGGGGAAATCAAATTTCCCCCGCATAAAATGTGTTTTGCATGATCTCCGGAAAGGAGGAGTTATTTTGAATAGAAAAGGGAAACGGTTTTTCTCGCTTCTTCTGGCAGCGGTGCTGCTCGTCTCTGCCTCGGCCGCCGTCTGGGCGGAGGGGGACAGCCGTGTTGTCCTTGGCGCTGACCTGACGGAGGACCAGATCGCAACGGTCTACCGCCTCTTCGGCATTGAGCGCGGGAGCGTGGCGGAGCTGAGCGTGACGAACGCCGAGGAGCGTTCGTATCTCAAGGACTATGTAGATGAAAAGGTGATCGGCAAATACGCCATCTCCTGCGTATATGTTCAGCTTCTTGGCGAAGGAGAGGGCCTGGCTGTCGATACCTACAACATCAGCTGGTGTACGGCGGAGATGTACAAGAACGCCCTGGTCACAGCCGGCGTGAAGGACGCGAAGATCATTGTTGCCGCTCCGTTTGAGGTGAGCGGCACTGCGGCGCTGACGGGTATCTACAAGGCCTACGAGAATATCACGGGCGATGAGCTGGACGAGACGGCAAAGGCCGTCGGCACGCAGGAGCTGACGATTACCGGCGAGCTGGCCGAGGAGATCGGCAACCTGGACGCCACCGAGATCGTCACCGGCTTAAAGCAAGTGCTGGGCGAGACGGCGAAGATGACAGACGATGAGATACGCCGGGAGATCCAAAACCTTGCGCAGGAATACAACGTCACGCTCTCCGAGAGGCAGATCCAGCAGCTGATCGACCTCTGCCGTTCGCTGGAGGGACTGGATGCCGACTCGCTCCGTGAGCGCGTCGTCGAGGCGCAGGAGACGATCAAAAAGATCGGCGAGGCCAAGGACAAGGCGGTGGGTTTTTATGAAAAGCTCTCGCAATTCTTCTCTTCGGCTTCCGACTTTTTCTCCCAGGTCAAGGCCCTATTCGGAAAATAACAAAGGCCGTAAAAAAGCAGGTAGTTTTCAAAACTACCTGCTTTTTTCATATAAACGGGTCAGATCCGCTTCCACTTTGCGCCGTGGGGGATGTCGGTCAGCTCGATCCCGGCGGCCTTCAGCTCGTCGCGGATGCGGTCGGCCTCGGCGAAGTTCTTCTGCTTCTTCGCATCCTGGCGGGCGCGGATCTTCGCTTCGATCTCGGCATCGGCCTCGCCGCTCTCGGAGATAATCGTAAACTCGCCGGCAACGGCGGCTTCCTTCTTCAGCTCCTCGCGCTTACGGTCGGCCTTTTCGATCAGACTCAGACTCAGCACCTTGTCAAAGTCCGCGATCGCATAGAGCTTGGTGGCGTCGCTGCATTTGGCCTTGAGCACGTCATAGAGCGCCGTGACGGCAAGAGACGTGTTCACGTCGTTGTCCAGCGCCGCGCAGAATTTTTCCTTCAGCTGCTGATAGACGGCCTCGTCAATCGCCTCGTCCGAAGGCTTGAGCGCGGCGATGCGCGCGATCAGCTTGTTATAGGCAAGCTGCGCGTTGTCCAGATTCTCCCACGAGAAGACCAGCGCCTTGCGGTAATGGCTCTGCAGGCAGAAGAAGCGGTAGGCGAGGGGATCATAACCCTTCTGCTCAAGCAGCGAGACCGTGAGGAACTCGCCCTTGGACTTGGACATCTTGCCGTCGGAGGTGTTCAGATGCAGCACGTGCATCCAGTAGTTGCACCACTTGTGGCCGAGATAGGACTCGCTCTGCGCGATCTCGTTGGTGTGGTGCGGGAAGGCGTTGTCGATGCCGCCGCAGTGGATGTCCAGATCCTCGCCCAGATGCTTCATCGAGATGCCGCTGCATTCGATGTGCCAGCCGGGATAGCCCACGCCCCAGGGGGAATCCCATTTCAGAGCCTGGTCCTCGAACTTGGACT
>CAMHER010000100.1 GCA_946184215.1 uncultured Clostridia bacterium
GTCGGCGTCTCGGTAGGCGTCGGCAGCGGCGCGGCAAAACGCACCGTGACGGTCGCGCTGACCGCCGTATCGGACGCGGCGGAGGCCGTCACGTCCAGCGTGCTGCCGTCCTGCGTCTGGCTTGTAACGGTCAGAACATGGTTCTGCCTGCTCACGCCGGCGGGCCAGTCTCCCGCGACCCAGTTGATCTCCGCTTCCATCTCGTCGCCGTACTGGTCATACACCACAGCGCCATAGGGAACCTCGACGGATCCGGTGTCGGGGATCGTGATACTGTCATGATCGTCCAGCGTCTCACCGCCGCGCGTCAGCGTCAGGCTTGCCGCCCTGCGCTCGGAGAGGGAAAGGGTAAAGCTGCCGTTGTCGGAGAGAGCCGTGTCCTCCAGCGAGGCAGAAACGGTGAAATCAATCGGGCCGTCCGCCGCCGCTTCCTTCGCCATGGGCGAAACGACGACGCATCCGTCTTCCCGGATCGAAACGCCTTCGACCGCGGGCTCCACGTGCCAGCTCACCGAAGCGCCGACGCTGTCGCCCGCGCCGTCGGTGATAAGAGCCGCAAAAGGCTCGCTGATAAAATTCTCTTCCCCGCTGCCGGGTACGGTAAAGGCCGTATTGTCCGGCGCTGTAAGCTTGAGTTCGGCGGGCTGTGCCTCGGCAAAGCCGGCGACCACGCTCTGATCCGCCGTGATGCCGCCGATCGTGTAGCAGCCGTTGGCCGCCGTGACCTCGACGCCGTTGACCGTGAGAGAGGCGAGCTTATAGCCGTCGTTCGGAACGGCCGTGACCACAGCGCTGCCGCCGCGGCCCACCGTCTTCGGCGAGACGCTGACGCTGCCGTTTTCATCGCTGGTCTGCGCGCTGATCGTGAAGCGGGCCAGACGCAGCTGGGAGACAGGGGTGTCGGTGTTGACATCATACAGGTTCCACTCGTGCGGGGTGTAAACCTTCGTGTAGAGCGCAAGGGCTTCCTCTTCCGTCAATCCCTCCGCAGCCGGTTCGGCCGTGAAAAGGCCGTTCTCGTCCTTTTCGCCCAGACGGTAGACCGAGCAGACGATGCTCTCTGTCTCCGTGTCAATGCCGTACGCAAGGCCGAAAAGGCCCTCTTCGGTGCTGCTGGTGCAAACTTCAACCGGGATGTCCGGCGCAACGGTGCCCAGGAGAGCTGTGGAACTGTCTTCCGCCTGGACCAAAGGGGAGGACGTATCGAAGACGATCGCCCCGTCGCTCAGGCTCGTGCCGGAGACGAGGATCGTGCCGGCAGCGCCGGTCAGATCCAGGCGCACCTGCGGCTCGACACAGACGAAATCCGCCGCGCCGGCGGCGTTGACGGCAATGGCGCTGCCGCTGGGATTGGCAAGCGTGAGCGCGCCGTCGCCGGTAAAAGTGATGCTGCCGCCCCAACCCATCGAGTCCGAGCGGATGGCCGCCAGAGAGCTGCTGCCCGACAGACTGATCTTGAAGTCTGCGCCCATCATCGTCAGCACCAGCACGGAAGCGGGAGCGTTATAATCGCTCAGCGTCAGGGTGTTGCTCAGCGCGTCATAACGCACGCCCTCGGGCAGGAGATAGCGCGCTTCGGTCTGCTCATCCGGGTGAAGGATTTTTTCTTCGATGGTGCTGTCGGCGGAATAGACGGTCTTCTCTTCTCCGCCCGTCAGGCAGATCGACGCGTACACGCCGTCCGCCGCGCCGGGGCCGTTCGCCGCAAGGGTGCCGGCTGGGAACAGGCAGACAAGAGATATCAAACAAAGCAGAAGGCAAACGCCTTTTTTCATTTTCACGTTGGTTCCTCCGAACACAGGGTATTCTATCGACGCCGCGGTCTTTTGTCCGCCCGTCCTCTCAGGCGTCCCGTATCGGCCCGGGACGCAGTTTTTCCTTGAGCGTATCTTATCATTTTAGCCCTGTCATTTCAATAGATTTTGTCCCTCACACCCCCATTTTAAGAAAGTTTAATACTATATTTTGTGTTTTCTGTTTTTTGTTTGTTTATGCTTGTTTCCGCTTTGTCATGTTCGCTCTTCTCTCTTTTGAAGGCGCGGGAGACGGGCTGCAAAAACGGACCGGGTTTTACAACCCGGTCCGTTTTTCGTTTTCTTCGTTCTCCTTGTCGCGCTGCGGGGCAAAATAGTGCGCCGCGGCGTATTGATAGTGCTGCTCAAAACGTTCGATGGCCTCGCGTACCACCTTCTTTGCGGGAAAAAACAGATCGTAGGCGTGGAACCAATCGGGCCAGACGTCGACCTCGGCATCGATCCCGGCCTCCCGCAGGCGGCGGACATAGTCCACCGTCTCGCAGTAGAACGGCTCGATATCCCCAACGAAGGTATAGCAGGGCGGCAGGCCGCGAAAATCCTCCCGCCGGGCGGGCGCCGCATAGCAGGAGACGATATCGGTGCCGTAGGCCTCGCGCAGATAGCGCTTCCAGGCCTTATGGTTGCGCCTGGTGTTCCAGTTCGGCGCGTGGTTGTCCGCCGACGAGGGGGTGTCCCGATCGTCCAGCATGGGGTAGAGGGGCATCTGAAAGGCGATATTCACCTCTCCCCTGTCGTGTGCAAGCATGCACAGCGCCGCAGCCATGCCGCCGCCCGCGCTCTCGCCGCCCACCATGATCTGGTCGCTGCGCACGCCCAGCTCGTCGGCGTGCTCCTTGAGATAGAGCAGCGCGGCGTAACAGTCGTGCAGCGCGGCCGGGTAGGGGTGCTTTTTGGAGAGGCGGTAATTCGGCGCCACCAGCACCGCGCCGAACTTGACGACCAGTGACAGCGCACGCGTGGCAAAGATATCCTTTGCCGATCCGGACTGATAGCCCCCGCCGTGGACCCACAGCACACCCGGCACCTTTTCTTTTCCTGCCTCCAGCGGCCGCAGGATCAGCAGCCGGATCGTATGTCGGCCCACGTCGATCGTACGCCGCTCGGTCAAGAACAAATGCTTTGCCATTTTCCGCTCCTTATCAGAAGAAAAACCGCTTTTCCAGTCCGTGGCGCAGCGCCGGGATCAGGCCCGCGGCCAGCAGGAAGAGCCCTGTCACGCCGAAGGCCGTGAGCGAGTACAGGCTCCAGCGGAACATCTGCATACCGAAGCTGATATGCTCGAAGAACTCCACCAGCACCGTAAAGCCGCCCAGCAGGATCAGAAAGCCGCCGAAAATGAACAGCCGTCCGCCGCGCACATATTTCAGCAGGCAGATCATGGCCGTGGACAGCACGCAGCTGGAGAGGATCACCGGAAAGGCAAAGCTCAAAAACCAATGTTCGCCGCCTTTGAGGCAGATATACAGCACATACAGCGCGATGGCCGCGTGATCGACGGGGACGAACACCTCGCCCCGCGGCTGGGTAAACCAGCGCGGCAGCACCGCCATCACATAGAACAGGGCGATGCCCAGGATCACATAGCCGCCCCAGCGCAGCTCGCCGTAGAGCTTGAAGCAGACCGTCAGCGTGACCAGCACGGCGATGACGCAGATCACCGTAAAGGCCACCGCCCCGGGCAGGTCGGATTCCCGGTGATGCCGCGGCAGCGTATCGGGGTAGCTTCGCTGCGCCTCACACGGATCCGGATTCCACACCGGCGTACCGCACAGGGGGCAATTCTCTTCCCCCTCCTGCAGTTTCACGCCGCATCTGACACAGTACATATCTCTCTATCTCCTGTTGCTTTCGATTTCCACCGCGATTCCCAGCTCGACAAGCCGGGAGAAAAAGCGGCGCTCAAGTTCCGATTCGCGGATCGAGCGGATCATGTTGATATAGGTCTTCCCGCCGTAGCTCAGCACCGAGCAGTTGTTCGGATAGCTGCGCTGGGGGCCGATGATGAACTCCATACGCTCGACATAGCCGCTCATCACATCCGGCAGCGGCAGCGTGGTGATGTTCGAGATGTTCAGGCATCCGCCGCTCTCGCCGCTTTTCCGGTAGACGGCGTCCATCACAATGTTCTTCAGCGCCGCCGGGGCCAGCCGCAGCGCGACCACCTGCTGGGGCTGGACATTGGCTGCGATCATGCCTGCCATGTTCTGCGGCGTGGCAAAGGCGCAGAGCTGGTGATAGATCGTGCTGCACAGCTCCTCGAGCGTATAGTCGCCGTAGCGCGGATCGGCGCCCAGATTCAGCACAAGCGAGAAATTGCGCATCGTCCGGCTGCCGTACAGGCGGCGCAGATCCACCGGGATCGTGATCTTGACCGGGCGCTGACGCCTGCGCGGCTTCTCGGCATCCTGCATGGCAATGATGCTCTCCGCCATCACGCCTGCAAGCAGCGCCGTGACGGTCACATGATAGCGGTGCGCCGCGTCCAGCAGCGAGCGTGTGTCCACGATACCGGTCGTCAGCGTTTTGAAGCCGCGCGCCTCCCGCGTGCCGTGCAGGCGGTAGGACGGCTCCTCCCGGCGGCTTGCGGCCACCTCCGCGGCGTTTTTCAAAAAGCTGTCCTCTGTCTCCTCGTCGGGAGGCGCGGCGTTCCAATCGCAGATCAGTCCCTCCTTCGGGATCGATATGCCGTGTTTCAGCTCCAGATACCGGGCCACCAGATTGCACAGAAAAATGCTGCCGCCGCGGCCGTCCGTCAGCGAATGGAAAAATTCCACCGCGATCCGGTTTTTATAATACAGCACGCGCATGCAGTTGCGCTTAAGCTCGCGGCTGCTCATAAAGGTGAGCGGATAGGCATAATCCTGATGCACCTGCACGCCTCTGCCGGTCTCCTCCAGGTAGTACCAGAAGAAGCCCTTGTGCAGCGTCACGAAATAAAACGGAAAGCGGCGGCGCATATCGTCCGCCGCCCGCTGCAGGATCGCCGGATCCACCGCCTCATACAGTCCGGCCGAGACGCGAAAGGCGTTGCACCAATCCCGCCGGGCGATCGCCGGAAAGATCAGCGCGGCCGTATCCAGCCGGTACCAGTTTTTAGACATAACAGACCTTCTTCTGCGGCCCGAATGCCGCGTTTTTGGGAAATGACACCGCGCCGCCGCGAGAGGGCTCCCCGCCGCGCCCGTCCAAAGCAGTATAGCACCTTTCTTTCCGCATCTCAAGGGCAGGAGGCAAAACGGAGAGCCGCTCTCCCGGATGTAGAAGAGCGCGGAAGAGGGTATAGAGACCTCTCCCGCGCTTTTTTATCTATTCTCTTTTCCCTGCGCACTCTCTCGTCCCGGCATCCGGACGGCCGGGTCGGGCAGGCTCAGTTCTTCCTCTCCGGATCGGCGGTCCAGCAGAAGGCTCTTGCGGTGCGCTTCCCGCTGTCCTGGAAATGGTTGCCCGGATTCCACTCCAGCGTTACGATGCAGCGCTCCTGCAGCAGCGCGTATTGCTCCCGGATACAGGCGCCGACGCTTGCCATGACGGGGTTTTTCGTCCGCTCTTCCCGCTCTCCCAGGCTCAGATAGACGGTCGGGGCCTGGATCGGATGCTCTTTCACATAGTCGATCCAGCCGGGGAACCACACAGAGGGCGAAGCCGCGGCCACACCGGTAAACAGCGCCGTCCTGCTCGAGGCCCACAGCGAAAACAGGCCCGCCAGCGAATAGCCTCCCAGGCAGAGCCCCGTCTCCTCCTTCAGCGCAAGGTGGGAAGGCAGCGCCGCCATCAGCCGGTCTGTAATAAAACGCAAGGTTTCCTCCGCGCCGCCGTCAAAGGGGATCTTTCCGAACACCGGCGGCGCTTTCCAGGGGCTTAAGTCCCGGTTCCAGTCGTTCACCTCAAAGGCTGCCAGCGCAAACGGGACCGGGCAGCGCTCCATGGCCTCAAGCTGCGGCTCCAAAAGCAGCGCGTCACGCTCATCCACCGGCTGGAGGAAGAGGATCTCCGGGCTTTCGGTGCCGTACAGACGCACCCGGCGTCCATCCAGTTCAAACATCTTTTCCGCCATGGGAAATCAGCTTCTCCTTTCGGCAAATGTGCGCGTAAAAGTCAGGGCGGGCGCCGCCTGTTTTGCCTGTATCTGCGTGCAGACGCTCCGTCAGGCTTTGGCCTCCGGCGGCGGGAGTTCGTGGATATCACAGGTTTCATCATAGATTCACAGGCCGTCTCCACGTCCCCGGACAGCTCGAGCAGCGCCAGAGCGATCGGTTTTTTTGCGCTCATACCTTTCCTCCCGTTTTCACACAAGAGCCGTTCAGGCGGAAAAGAACGTCAGCAGCCGCTCCCGATAATCCGGCGCTGTGTCAAACGCCGCGTGTCCATAACCGACGTACATATACAGCCTGAAATCCGCACGGTAATCCAGGTTTTCCGCGATCTCCATCGTTGCGTCCGCGTCGAGAACACTGTCCTCGTAAGCGCCCAGCGCCAGGACCGGGCAGCGGATTTTGTCCAGCTCATCCACAACGTTGAAATCCCGGGTTCCTTCCGCAAGGGTGATAAAGCGCTCCAGATCATGCTCCGTTACAGTTTTTGCGGCTTCCGCCAGCGATTTCCGAATCTGCCCGTACACCTGGGGCGGGTAGATCTCCCGGCCGAATTCCAGATACAGCCCGACGGCGTCTTTGTCCCGTGCCAGCTGCGCCCATTTCTCCAAAACGCGGTACTGCGGCTCCTGCACATGGGCCGAGGTGGAACCAAGCGCCATTTTGCCAACCAGCTCCGGATGCTCAATGGCGATCACCAGCGCGATCATTCCCCCCTGAGAGGCCCCGAAGAGGCAGACGTCCTTCAGTCCGATGGCCCGAAAGGCTTCCGCCGTATCCCGCGCCATATCCCGCACGGGATAGGACGGCGGCAAGTCGCTGCGGCGGTCAAAAACATAGATCGTAAAGCGCTCCTCCAGCGAGCGATAGGCCGCCGCGATGGCGTCCGCTGCGCCCATCACGCTCTGAACGCTCAGCCCGGGCAGAATGACCAGGGGCTGTTCTCCTTTGCCGAAGTGAAAATACCGCATGGAAAATGTGTCTGTCTGTACGCGTTCTATTTGAATGCTCATTGTGCTCCCTCCCGGAAGGATCCCTTGCCGCTCCCCGGCGGGGCAGGCCGGCTGTCCTGTGTCCCCCGTGCGATTATTTTTTAAAAGGATACCACAAGCGGCACTCCCAGGCAAGGGAAAACCTGCCTGCCAGCTTCCGTGAGAATCACCTGTCCACGATCCCGTTGACGGCGATGATCTCCAGCGT
>CAMHER010000101.1 GCA_946184215.1 uncultured Clostridia bacterium
TTACTCATTAGGCGCAAAGCTTTCTGCGTAAGGTCTGCGTAAGCTCGAACTTTTCACATTTAAAAGTTTGCGTTTTCATGAAGAACGGATACTAATTTGCTTGTTTTCTCACTCGAAAGTTACATCTTAGTACATGCCGCCCATGTCGGGAGCAGCGGCGGGCATCGGCGGATTCTTCTCCGGAATGTCGGCGACGAGGCTCTCGGTCGTCAGAACCATGGAGGAGACGGATGCGGCGTTCTCGATCGCGCTGCGGCAGACCTTCGTCGGGTCGACGATGCCGAGCTCGATCATATCGCCGTACTTGCCGTTCGCGGCGTCAAAGCCGTAGTTGGCGGAGGGATTGTTGACAACCTCGTTGAGGATCACGGCGCCTTCCAGGCCTGCGTTCGCGGCGATCTGCATGATCGGGGCCTTGAGCGCCTTGGCAATGATGGCCGCACCGGTCTTTTCGTCGCCGGAGAGCTCCTCGGCCAGCTTCTCGGCCGCGCCGGAGGCGATGACGTAGGCGCTGCCGCCGCCGGGGACGATGCCTTCGGCAACTGCGGCGCGTGTGGCGTTGAGCGCGTCCTCAATGCGCAGCTTCTTCTCCTTCATCTCGGTCTCGGTGGCGGCGCCGACCTTGATGACGGCCACACCGCCGGAGAGCTTGGCAAGGCGCTCCTGCAGCTTCTCACGGTCGTAATCGGAGGTGGTCGTGGTGATCATCTTCTCGATCTGAGCGGCACGGGCGCGGATCTCGTGGCTGTCGCCGGCACCGTCGACGATGACGGTGTTCTCCTTGCCGACCTTGACCTGATGGGCCTGGCCGAGCATGTTCAGCTGGGCGTCCTTCAGCTCCATGCCGAGATCGCTGCTGATGACCTGACCGCCGGTGAGGATGGCGATATCCTGCAGCATCTCCTTGCGTCTGTCGCCGAAGCCGGGGGCCTTGACGCACACGCAGGTAAAGGTGCCGCGCAGCTTGTTCAGCACGATGGTGGCAAGGGCTTCGCCCTCGACGTCCTCGGCAATGATCAGCAGCTTGCGGCCGGCCTTGACGATCTGCTCAAGCAGAGGCAGAAGATCCTGAATATTGGAGATCTTCTTGTCGGTGATGAGGATCAGCGCGTCGTCGAGAACCGCTTCCATCTTGTCGGTGTCGGTGACCATGTAGGGGCTGAGATAGCCGCGGTCAAACTGCATGCCCTCGACCACGTCGCTGTAGGTCTCGGCGGTCTTGGATTCCTCCAGCGTGATCACGCCGTTCTGGCTGACCTTTTCCATCGCCTCGGAGATCAGAGCGCCGATGTGCTCGTCGCCGGAGGAGATGGTGCCGACACGGGCGATGTCCTTCGAGCCGTTGACCGGCTTGGAGATGGCCTTGATGGCCTCGACGGCGGCAGCGGTGGCCTTGTCGATGCCCTTCTTCATGACCATGGGGTTGGCGCCGGCGGCAAGGTTCTTCAGACCCTCGTTGATCATGCTCTGCGCCAGCAGCGTGGCGGTGGTAGTGCCGTCGCCCGCGACGTCGTTGGTCTTGGTGGAAACTTCCTTGATCAGCTGCGCGCCCATATTTTCAAAAGCGTCCTCAAGCTCGATCTCCTTGGCGATGGTCACACCGTCGTTGGTGATCAGCGGGGTGCCAAACTTCTTGTCCAGCACCACGTTGCGGCCCTTCGGGCCCAGCGTGATCTTCACGGTGTTCGCCAGCTGGTTGACGCCGCTCTCGATCGCTTTTCTTGCTTCTTCGCCGTAAACGATTTTCTTAGCCATGATTCAAGAACCTCCTGTAATTACGCAATGACCGCGAGAATATCGCCCTGACGGACGATGGTGTACTCGACCTCGTCGAGCTTGACCTTCGTGCCGCTGTACTTGCCAACCAGCACCTGATCGCCCGCGGAGACGACCATTTTGACCTCGTTGCCGTCCACGATGCCGCCGGGGCCAACCTCGACGACCTCATAGACCTCGGGTTTCTCCTGCGAGGCGGGGGTGAGGAAAATGCCGGAGGAGGTGCGCTCCTCCGCTGCGTTCTGCTTCAGAACGACTCTGTCGGCCAAGGGTTTGAGTTTCATACCTATATACCTCCAAATACTTTACTTACAAAAATCAACATCGTTAGCACTCAAAATACCGGAGTGCTAACGATGCTTACTATACCACATTTTTTCTTTTTTGCAAGCCCTTGACAGGGAAAAATGCGGAAATTTTTATGAAATTTTTGTGACAAGTTTTGCGCCCGTGCTCACAGTGTGTTGTCCGGCTTGCCGCCGCCGCGCTTGGTGTTGACGGCCTTGGCCGTAATAAAGGGAACAAAGTCCTCTGCCTTTCCGCCGATAAAATCCGTCTTGTCCACCGGCGAGATCACCCGGGTGTCCAGCAGCAGAAAAACATAGCGCTCATCTTCGGCCACCTTACGGATCCGCGTGTAGGGGATCGAGGCAATTTTTCCGTTCGTCAGGTTTTCAACCACGAACTTGTCATCATAAAATTTGGTGATACACCTGGCATCGCGCCCGAAGGCCACGGCGTTTTTGCGGTACTCCACGGCAGCCTGCATGTTCGGCAGAAAATACGCAAAGACACCCAGCACCACTGCGCAGATCAGCGGCGCGGCCAGCCCCGAGGGATAGCCCGCGATTGCCGCGCGGACGCCGTTGACGAGATAGGCGGCGCAGAGTACAAACACGGCCGCGACAAAAATGGGATTGCGGTTGCGGCGGTTCATGGCCAGCAGCGCGTCGCGCGTCAGCGTGCAGCAGTTTTCAAATTTGACTTCCATTCTTCTCCTGCCTCCCTGTCATGCATCAAAAAACGTCATCCCGCGCGGGACAATCAGCCTGACCGCGTCGGGCAGGACCTTCATCTCGGCTTTTTTCGTAAACAGCGCCTCTCCGTCGAGGTTGATGACGTTCTCATCCTCAAATTCGATCGTGATCCAGCTGCCCTTGAGGTGGGTGACAAACTTTGTCATCTCGGCCGCGTGGCCGGCGGCGTAACGGCCGATCAGCACGGCAAACTGCGCAAGATTGACCTTGCGCACGATGAACATGTCAAGCTCGCCGTCGTCGGGCCGCGCGTCCAGACTGGGGTTGAAGCCGCCGCCGTAGAAGCGGCCGTTGCACGCGCAGGCAAGCGTAAACGCGCCCCTGACGTCAAAGCCCTCGGCGGTGATATGCATGGGACGGGCAATGCCCTTCCACATCTCGATGGCGGCGGCGGCCACATAGGCCCCCGCCCCGCCCAGGAGGGGAAGGGTGGGGTACTTGTGCGCGTTCGTGCCGATGCGCGCATCGATGCCCACCGAGCAGATGTTCACGCTGTAGCGTCCATTGCACGCGATCGCGTCGATCGGATGCACACTCCCCGCAAGCAGCGCGTCAAGATCACGGAACAGATCCTTCTCCCTGCCGAACATGCGACAGAAGTCGTTGCCCGTTCCGGTGGGGAAGGGGCACACCGCGACATTCGCCTGTCCGACGGCGCCGGAGGCGCACTCGTTGAAGGTCCCGTCGCCGCCGCAGGCGTATACGCGCAGCTCTTCTCCGCTCTCCGCTTCGGCACGGATCTTTGCCGTCGCGTCCTGCGGCGCTTTGGTCACATAGATCTCCCATTCCTCATCCCTGCGCTGGGCAAAGGCCGAGACGACCTTTGCGCGGACCTCCTCGGTCTTATCGCTTCCTCCCGCGATGGGGTTGACGATGAACAGATGCTTCATTTCTCTTTTGTCCTTACTGCCTTTTCTTTTTATATATAAGTCAGCGTTTACCTCTTATAGTACATGAAGAGGTCGCATTTGATCATACCGTTATACAGCTTCCTCTTGCGGTCGGCCTCGGCGCCGAAACAGCGCTCAAATTCCGTGTGCGACGAGAGCAGGTACAGCTTCCAGTTTTCCGTCCGCTGCCAGGCCGCGCCAAAGCCGCGGTAGAGCGTCTCGGCCTCGTCCTTTTCGCCGATGCGCTCGCCGTAGGGGGGATTGGTCACGATCACGCCCCGCTCGGTCGTGCGCGCAAATTTCGTCGCGTCTGCCACCTCAAAGCGTACGATGTCGCCCACGCCGGCACGTGCCGCGTTCTCCTTCGCCAGCTTGACGGAATGGGGATCGATATCCGAGCCGACGATGTTGTATGTACCGTGAAATTCCTTTGCCCGGGCTTCGTCGCGGGCTTCCTCCCAAACGCGCATGTCGATCCAGTCCCAGCGCATGGCGGAAAAGCCGCGGGAAAGACCGGGGGCCCGGTTCAGGGCGATCAGCGCCGCCTCAATCGGGATCGTCCCGCTGCCGCAGAAGGGGTCGCAGAAATCATCCTTCCCGCGGTAGCGCGAAAAGCCGACCATGGCGGCGGCCATCGTCTCCTTGAGCGGGGCGGCGTTGTGCGCCGGACGGTAGCCGCGCTTGTGCAGCCCTTCTCCCGAGGTGTCGAGACATAGACTGACGCGGTCCTTCATGATCGAGAACTGCACCTGATACAGCGCGCCGGATTCGACAAACCACTCGATGCCGTACACGCTCTTGAGCCGCTCGACGATCGCCTTCTTGATGATCTTCTGGCAGTCGCTGACGGAGAAAAGCTGCGAATTGAGGCTGTAGCCCTTGACGGGAAAGGCGGCGTCGCGGGGCAGCACGCTCTCCCAGGGCAGGGCCTTTGTCCGCTCAAAGAGCTCGTCAAAGCTCTTTGCCTCAAAGCTGCCGAGCTCCAGCAGCACACGCTCGCCCACGCGCAGATTGATGTTGGCGCGGGCAATGTCCCTCTCGTCGCCGGTAAAGCAGACGCGGCCGTTGCCTGCGGCGACATTTTTCATTTCCAGCCTGCGCAGCTCGTCGGCAATGGGCGCCTCAAGCCCCAGCAGGCAGGGAACACATAAAGTATATTCCATAATACGTCCTTTTTCTGTTTGAATACGGATTGAAGAACATGATACAACAATTTCCGCCCTTTGTAAATCAAAAAAGCGCAATTCCGGGAAAAGAGCTCCGTTTGCGCAAACAGAGGGGAGGAGAAGAGAACAGCACGGCAGCGCGTTAAACAATCATAAACAAAAATACCAAAAGACTATTGAATTTTTTGAAGAATTGTTGTATATTACGTTGTAGTCATAATTTGTTCATTTTTGGGAGGTACGTCATGGCGATCGACCGCGCGACATTTCTTGAGATCGTCAAGGACGCCTACAGCGCCTATTATACCATCCTTCCCGTCGGGGAAGGGGAGGAGGAGCTGCCCCTGGCCTTCCGGGCCGAATACAAGGTCCGGGACGAGCAGTATTTCTTCGTCAAGAGCGCCAACATCTGGAGCAATGAAAAATACGAATACTGCTTCGTTTTCTCCGCTCCGTCGTTTGACGCGGCGCTCGCGGAGAAGTGCATGGACTTCTCTCTCCGGGAGATGCTCCCGAAGGTCAAACCCCACAAGCAGCACCAGTACACCAACTGCAAAGTCATCCTGATCGCCGATTCTCTTGACGAGGCGACAGTCGCCGCCGTCAGAAAGAAGCATTTTTCGAAATCCTACGGCTTTCTCTCCACCGAGGGTTATACCGAGCTGCTGGCCGCCGCGGTGGATTTAAGCAAGGAAAAGACATACGCCAACCGGGTCGGCCATGACCTGGAAACATTCTTTGGTAAGCTGTTTGCCCTGCGCCATGAGGAGACGCCGGACAATGGCAAATAAAAAACTTTTTCATCTAAGGAGTGAAAAGTATGAGTGCATTGTTGATCCTCTTGATCGCGGTTGTCGCTCTGGCTCTCGGCTACGTGTTCTACGGCAGCTGGCTGGCCAAGCAGTGGGGCGTTGACCCCAATCGCGAGACCCCTGCCCATACTGCGTACGACGGAAAGGACTTCGTTCCTGCCAACCCCGCCGTCCTGATGGGTCACCATTTCTCCTCCATCGCCGGCGCCGGCCCCATTAACGGACCGATCCAGGCTGCCGTCTTTGGTTGGGTCCCCGTTTTCCTGTGGTGTGTGCTCGGCGGCATCTTCTTTGGCGCCATGCACGACTTCGGCGCTCTGTTCGCCTCCATCCGTCACAACGGCGGCTCCATCGGCCAGGTCATGAAGGACTCCATGGGCATCAAGGCCCAGCGCCTCTTCATCGTCTTCGCCCTCGCCGTTCTGATCCTGGTCATCGCCTCCTTCACCGCTGTCGTGGCCGGCACCTTCGTTTCTGTCGATCCTGCTGCTCCCACCTATGCGGCCAACGGCTCCACGGCCATGACCTCCATCCTCTTCATCGTCATCGCCGCTATCTTCGGCTTCTTTGTGTACCGCAAGAACGCCAAGATCGGCCCTGCCACGGTCGTCGGCATCGTCGGCATCGTTGCCATCGTTGTGCTCGGCCAGTTTGTCGGCCTGCACTTCAGCCGTACCTTCTGGGTGCTCTTCATTGCTGTCTACGTCACGGTCGCTTCTCTGCTGCCTGT
Organism: uncultured Clostridia bacterium; assembly: GCA_946184215.1. Taxonomy (GTDB): domain Bacteria; phylum Bacillota; class Clostridia; order Oscillospirales; family Oscillospiraceae; genus Limivicinus. Next base: position 6,412 of record CAMHER010000101.1, read on the forward strand.
CTGGATCCTGCTCCAGCCGCGTGACTACCTCAGCTCCTTCCTGCTCTACGGCATGATGATCATCGCGGTCATCTCCATTGTCGGCGCCACCTTCACCGGTGCCGCCACGGTCGAAGCTCCCGCCTTCTACGGCTGGAAGAACCCGGCCGGCCAGCCCCTGTTCCCGTTCCTGTTCATCACGGTCGCCTGCGGCGCCTGCTCCGGCTTCCACTCCCTGATCTCCTCCGGTACTTCCTCCAAGCAGATCGACAACGAGAAGGATGCCCAGATCATCGGCTACGGCTCCATGATCGTCGAGTCCGCTCTTGGCGTTATCTCCCTCATCGCGATCGGCGTTGTGTGGTCTCAGACCTCCGCCGGCGGCGGCGACAGATTCCAGCTCTCCGCTCCTCCCACGATCTTCGCCGGTGGTATTGCTACCATGTTCGCGTCCTTCGCTGGCGAGAAGAGCTACGCCGTGATCTACAACCTGTTCACGCTGGCTGTCTCTGTCTTCGCGCTGACCTCCCTTGACTCCGCCACTCGTCTGTGCCGTTACCTCTTCGCCGAGCTCCTCACTCCCG
>CAMHER010000102.1 GCA_946184215.1 uncultured Clostridia bacterium
GGCAGCCGTCTTGTTCTCTCTGACGCGGCCACTGCCGCCGCGCTGGCCAGGGGGGCGCTGAAGGGCGCCGTGATCAACGTCAAGGTCAACACCACGCTGATGCATGACAGGGCTTATGCCGATACGCTTGCTGCGGAAATGGAGGAAAAGGAGCGCGAATACACCGCCCGCGCGGATGCTGTCTGCGACGCGGTGGCCGTTTCGCTTGGGTTTTGATACCGGTTTCCTGCATCAACGGACGAGCTCTGCCGATAACGGCGCGTCAGCGATGCGGGAACCGCATGAGGCACGAAAGGAAGTGTCCCTGTGAAAATTACAAAAACAAAGCGTCTGGCGCTGGACGCGATGCTTGCAGCCATGTTTGTCGTGCTGAGCCTGTTTTCGATCAATCTGCCCGGCATGAAGATCACGCTCGACTCCCTGCCCATTCTGATCGGGGCGGCGCTGCTGGGCCCGCTCGACGGTCTGGCCGTCGGTCTTATCGGCAGTTTTCTCAATCAGATGATCACCTATGGCTTTTCTGCCACGACGGTTCTCTGGATCCTGCCGGCGGGACTGCGCGGTCTGCTGGTGGGGCTGTACGCCAAGCATCATGGTTTTTCCATGAACACGGCTCAGTGCGTGTTCATCACCGTCTCGACCGCTCTTCTCGTCACAGCGCTCAACACGCTCTTTCTCTATGTGGACAGCTGGGTCTACTCATATTCCTATGTCGCCGCGCTGCCGACGCTGCTGCTTCGGATCGCCGCCGGCGTGATCACGGCCGTTCTCTTCTCTCTTCTTCTCCCGCCGCTGCTGGGGACGCTGCGCCGTCTGTTTTTCTCTGACACGAAAACCGAAACTGACGATTGACAAGCCCTTTCGGCGGTACTATCATAATGCTGCGCCGCATCCGGCCTGACCGGAGCGACAGCAGAAAGGAATTGAATATGGAAAAGAAGCGTATCTCCACCCGCACGCTGACAGGTATGGCGCTGCTGACAGCCGTTGTTGTCATCCTGCAGTTTCTCGGCGCCTTTATCCGTTTCGGCCCGTTCTCGATCTCCCTTGTCCTGATCCCGATCGTCGTCGGCGCCGCGCTCTACGGCCCCCTCGCCGGCGCGTGGTTCGGCCTTGTTTTCGGCCTTGTCGTTCTCCTGTCCGGTGATGCCGCCGCCTTCCTGGTGGTCAGCCCGCTTGGAACGATCCTGGTCGTTCTGCTCAAGGGCGCGCTCGCCGGTCTGTGTGCCGGTGCAGTTTACAAAGCTCTGTCCGGACTTGGTACAAAATCCTCGGATCGTGCCCGGGGCAAAGAGAAACAGGGTCTGGATCCCGCCGTCGTCGCGGCTGCAATCATCTGCCCCGTCGTCAACACCGGCATTTTCCTTCTCGGCTGCCTGGTCTTCTTCCTTCCCACGATCAGCGAGTGGGCGGCGGCCATGGGCTTTGAAAGCGTCGGAAAGTATATGATCTTCGGTCTCGTGGGCGGCAACTTCCTGTTTGAGCTGCTGTTCAATATCGTGCTCAGCCCGATCATCGTGCGTCTGATCAAGATCGGCAGGAACCGCGAAAGAGTATAAATCCAGCCCGTTAAACCGGCGCCGACGGCGCCGGTTTTTCTTTTCTTCCATTTATGAATTTTGCTTAAAAAATGTGAATATCCTTGTAAAAACAGACAAAGTTTGCTATGATGAAACCCAAGGTGACATAATGTCCGTTAACCTTTTTAAAAGGAGATAGATCGAATGAAACTTTCCGCTAAGCGCCTGCTGTCTTTCCTGCTGATCCTCAGTTTGTTTGCAGCATTTCTGTCCATCGGTGTTTTTGCCGTGGATCTGCCGGAGATCTCCTGTGATCTCGGCGCGGCGCTGGACTATACGATCCCGCTGGACGAAGGGGTCACTGCCACCGGCTTTGAGCTTGTCAGCGGCAGCCTTCCTTCCGGCGTCGACCCGACGCTGAAGGACGGCGCGGTCAAGCTTCTCGGTACGCCCTCGGCATCCGGTGATTACAGCTGTGAGCTTAAGGTTACCTTTACCGATGGCGCTGAGAACTATACGATCACGCTTCACGTGACCGAGCCTGCGCCCACACCGACGCCGGAACCTACCCCCGCTCCCACGCCGACGCCGGAACCTACTCCCGTACCTACTCCCGAGCCCACGCCCGCCCCGGTTGCACCGACGATCACCAAGGATCCCACGGCTGAGACGGTCATGGAGGGCGGCACCTGCTACTTCATCGCCCGTGCGGACGACGCCATTGAAATCATCTGGCGTCTCGAAGGGCCGAACGGTGAGACGATCGACGCAGAGGATCTTCGCGGCGATACGCGTTTCAAGGGCGCCTACGCCAACGGCTACGACGAGGAAACTCTGGAGCTCAACAGCATCCCCTACGAGCTCAACGGCTGGAAGGCCGTGTGCAAGTTCATCGGCGCGGGCAACACCTCCGCTTTTTCCAAGGGTGCGCTGATCACGGTTGAAAAGGGCGGACTGATGCGTCCCTCGATTACAAAGGATCCCTTTGTGACGACTGATTCCGACACGCTCTCCGTCGTTGCCTCCGACCCCAACGGCGGCACACTGTACTATCAGTGGTACAGCAGCGCCAAAAACAGCAGCGCCAATACCGACGGCCAGGATGTGGCCATTCCCGGCGCCACCTCCGCTACCTATGTTCCTCCCGAGACCGATGGGACCGTTTACTATTACTGCACGGTATGGAGCGTGAAAGACGGCCAGGAGAGTTCGCGCACGACCTCCCGCGTTGCTGCGGTGACACATGCGCCTGCCGCCACGCCGGAGCCCACAGCCGCGCCGACTCCTGCCCCGGCCGAGACTGTCTCTCCCTCCCCCGCTCCCAGTACGTCGAGCCGCAATGCCCAGCACAGCAGCGCCAGCCGCTTTCTTCTGATCCTGATGGGCGTGCTGATTCTGGCTCTGATTGCCGCAGCGGTTTCGCTTGTTATCATATCCCGGCGTGAAAAGGAGCTGGATGAGGCGGACGAACGCGCCGCCAGAGCCGCCGCCCGTGCCGAGGCAGAGCGTTCACGTGCCGCTGTTTCTTCGAAAGTGAGCGCAGCTGCGTCCTCTCATGGTGCGACACTTGATGATGCAAAGGAAAAGCTGATGCGCAAGGAGGAAAAATACGCCGCTCCCGTCGTTGCTCCGGAGGAGGATGGAGAGCCTCAGTCTTCGGAAGAAGCCCCCGCCCATGCCGATGATGAGGACAGCGCCGATCCGGAAAGCTTCACGCTCAACGGTTGGTATTGCGAAAAGTGCGGTGCTTTCAACCGCGGCCGGGTCTGCGGTACCTGCGGCGCGGATAAGCCGAAGGACGCCATCCCGTATGTATGCGACAACTGCGGATGGACCAATCCCGACCCGGAGCATCCCCCGCGCTTCTGCCCGGACTGCGGCAAGCCCTTTGCCGCCGAGGGCCGGGAAGGCTGAGCTGATCTGAAAACAGCGGGATAGGATAACGCTCCTGTCCCGCTGTTCTTTTCTCTTTCACACCGTTTCACAATCTGTTGACTTTACGCCGATAAAGAGATAAAATAGTTCGGTAGTTTTCAGCGTTTTCCGTTTCCATTATCTCACGCCGAATAAGGAGAAAGAATATGAAAAAGACTCTTCTCGCCGTCATGCTGCTGGCATGTCTGGCGTTTTCGCTTGCCGCCTGCGGTACAAAGACAGCGTCTTCGCCGTCCGGGGCCGCTCTGCCCTCCGCTGAGCCCGCGGCTTCCGCCCCGGTGCCGACTTTGAATGCCGTTTTGCCGGGCAGCGATCTTTCAGCGCCTGAAACCTCTGCACCGCAGGAAGCGGATGCCGCTCCCGCCTATGACGAAGCGCTGTTTGAAGCAGCCAAACGCTGCATCGACCAGGACGTTTCCGTGCTCTATGACGCCATCGGCAAGCCTGAAAGCTCGGATTATGCCCCAAGCTGCCTGGGCCCCGGCGAGGGCGAGGACGGCGAGCTTTACTATGACGGCTTTACCGTTGCCACCTATCGCGAGGGAGAGAGAGAAACTGTACGGGATGTGAATATCAATGTCGGATAATCTGGATACGAAAAACCAAACTGTCGACGGAAACGCCCGCAAGCTTCTCTTTTGGCGGATCCTTTCTGCCGTCCTTCTTCTGGCTGTCCTTGCACTTGGGACTCTGCTTTATCTTTCCGAAAAAGGCAGCCCTGCCGCTCCCCCTTCTTCTCCGGCAGAAACTGTGAGCGGAGAAGATGCGCCGTCGCTTTCGACCGAAGGCTATTGCCTGTATTGTTATCCCCACGAGGGCGATCCCATCGTTGTGACCGTCCCGAAGGGTGAGAGCGCCGCGCTCCCCGCTGGTCCGGAGCTTGCCGGATACACCTTCCTCGGATGGGCGGATGCCGACGGTCAGATCGTGACTGCGGAAGAAGTCACGCCAACCGGTGATCTTGCTTACGCGGCCGTTTACGCCATCGCTTTCCGCGACCATGGCGCCGAGAGCACCCACGTTCCCTATCTGAGCATCGACGGCGATCAGTACTTCCATCCTGACGAAACGGTCACCCGCGGCGAGGCCATTTCGCTGCTCTACGCGTTTCTCGATACGAATGTTGTCGGTTCCGGCAGCTTCGCTGACGTTCCGTCCGACGCCGGCTGCTATACGGCAGCCGCCACGCTGAAGGATCTGGGCGTGATCGGCGGCAGCCGTTTTCACCCGGACGAGCCCATCAGCCTTGGTGAGCTTTTTGAGATCCTGTCCCACTTTTTCCCCAGGAGCAGCGCATCATACACCTTTGAAAGCATCCCTCAATCCGCCGAGAACTATGCCGCTTTTTGCCTGGCCATGGACCGCGGCTGGATCGACGAGACCATCCTCTCGCCGGATCAGGATCTGACGCGCGCCGAAGCGGCCCATATCTTTAACCTGCTGTCCGGCCGCGGCCCGGTCGCCGAGCCTGACATGGCCAAGGTCGGTACCATCCTTGATGTGTCGCTGCGCAACAAATACTTCTGGGACATTGCAGAAGCCGCGATCCCGCATGAGGCGTCTCGCGGTACAGAGGGTGAGACCTGGGTCTCCAGCACGCCTCTTGCGCGGTATGAAGAGGGTCTTTTCTTTATCGGTACCGCTCTTCACTGTGTCGACGCCGAAGGCAGTGCTCTGATCAATGAATCCTATGGCAACTTTGACTTTGGCCCCGACGGCGTGATCACGACCGGTATGCCGGAGCTTGACGCTTATGTTCAGGCTACGTTCACCGAGCTGGGGCTCGATCCCGATTCGCTGGATACCGAGGCAACGCTGCGCACGGTCTTTAACTACGTGACCTATCACAACTCCTATCTGCGTCTGCACTACTATGAAGTGGGCGATATCAGCTGGGTCAATGACGAGGCCTATCACATGTTCACCGAACATAAGGGCAACTGCTACAACTACGCCGCTGAATTTTATGTGCTGGCCAAAGCGCTTGGCTATGACGCTGTGATTTACAGCGGGACGATTGACCCCGAGCCCACGCCTCACGCCTGGGTCGAAATCGAATTTGACGGTGTTCCCTACATTTTCGATACCGAGCTGGAATTCACGCAGGTCACGATTGCGCATCACGGCTCGAGCTATTTCAAGGCTCCCTATGCGAAGGTAGAGACCTGGTATTACTTCAGAGGATAAGCTTAAGATCCGCAGGAGAGTCTTCCCTTCCCTGCGGATCTTTGCCTGCATGACCATAAATTGAAAAGGAGGATACCCATGCCAACATTTGACGAGTTCTATTTCATCTCCAGCACCGGCGCAAACCGGATCCATGTCAAGACCTGTACACCGGACGGTGAGGTCCGCGGTGTCGTTCAGATCGCGCACGGGATTGCCGAGCACGCTGAGCGCTATGCCGATTTTATGGCTTTCCTCGCTGAAAACGGCTTTGCCGTCGCGGCAGACGACCATCTCGGCCACGGTGCTTCGATCGAGAAGGAAGACGACAAAGGCTTTTTTGCCGAAAAGGACGGCTGGTGGCGCGTTGTCGACGATCTCAAGAAGATTCACGACACGATGAAGGAAAAATACCCCGCTGTTCCCTATATTTTCTTTGGCCACAGCATGGGCAGCTTTCTGGCCCGCAGCTATCTGATCTGCTATCCGGACGACTGCGACGCCGCCATTATCAGCGGCACCGGTCAGCAGAGCCCTCTTATGGTCAAGGCCGGGCTGTTTATGGCCAACATGCTGGTCAAAAAGAACGGTCCCCGCGGTGACGGCAAGCTGCTCAATGACATTGCCTTTGGGTCCTATAATGACAAAATCAAATTCCGCTATACGGAATTTGACTGGCTTTCCCGCGATCAGGAAAATGTCAAAAAATATATTGATGATCCTCTCTGCGGCTTCGTGGCCAAATGCAGCCTGTACCGCGATATGATGGAAGGCATTCAGTTCATTTCAAGCCAGAAAAACGCCGCCAGAATGAACAAAAAGACACCGATCTATTTCATGTCCGGCGAGGCCGATCCTGTCGGTGAGTATGGCAAGGGTGTCAACAAGGCCTATAAAATGTTCTGCGATGTCGGGATGAAGGACGTCATGATCCGCCTCTACCCCGAGGGACGGCACGAGATGCTCAATGAGATCAACCGCGCCGAGGTCTATCGCGACATCCTCAACTGGCTCAATGAAAAGGTATAACAAACCGCCGCAAAAAAGCATCCCCGGTCACATGACCGGGGATGCTTTTCGTTTGATTGAATGAGAAAACCGGGAGATTACTCTCCTTCGCTCTCCACAGGGATCTCTCCGGTGGCTTCGCCGCTCTCGGAGAGGCTGTAGACCATGGCGTCCTCGCCGTCATCCTCTTCCTGAGCCGCGTTTTCCACGGGAGCAGCAGGGGCGGGAGCGGACAGCGCGCGGATGGACAGGGAGACCTTGTGCTTCTCCTCGTC
>CAMHER010000103.1 GCA_946184215.1 uncultured Clostridia bacterium
GGCACGGTGGAAAAGCCGCGGATCTCCTGACAGGCCTGCAGCCCGTCCTTCTTCGGCATCATCAGATCCAGAATGATCAGATCATAGCGCTCTTCCCGCGCCATGTTGACGGCTGTTTCACCGTCATAGCAGCAGTCGACGGTATAGCCCTCGCTTTCAAGATTGAACTTGATGCCCTTGACCAGCAGCACCTCGTCGTCGACGACCAGGATCTTCATGCTTCCTCCCTCCTCTTTTTGGTTGCAATTTGTCCGCACAAACCGTATAATACTAATACTATACCACATTCCGTGAAAAACGGGAGAGCAAAATGAAAAAATTCAGAATAATCCCCCTTATCTTAACAATCTGCCTGCTCTTCACGCTCCTCTCGCCCTGCGCATCCGCGACGGACGAGCCGACGCTGCACAGCGCAAAGGCCGTCGTCCTGGCCGATATGGACTCCGGAAGACTGCTCTATACCCTCAACGCCGACGAGCAGCGCTCCCCGGCCAGCCTGACCAAGATCATGACCGTACTGCTGGCGATCGAGGCCATCGAGCGCGGCGAGGTCACGCTGGAGGAAATGGTCACGGCACAGGAGGACTGTCTCGAGGGGCTCAATTCCGACTCCAGCACCTCCGACATTCGCCCCGGCGAGATCATGAGCTATCAGGACCTGCTCTACTGCGCGATGGTCCACAGCGCCAATGAGGCCTGCAACATCATTGCCCACCGCGTCTCCGGCAGCGTCGGCGCCTTTGTGGAGCTGATGAACAAGCGCGCCGCGGAGCTGGGCTGTACCAACACCCATTTTGCCGATCCCAACGGGCTGTCCAACGAGGACCACTACACCACGGCCTACGAGATGTATCTGATCACCCGCGAGGCGCTGCGCCATTCCCTGTTCGCGGAGATCTGCAACACCAAGGGCTATGACATGCCGGCCACGAACCTGAGCCGCGCCCGCTCCTTTGCCAACTCCAACGCGCTGATCTCCCCGGACTCCGATTACGGCAGCAGCTACCTCTATCCCTTCGCCGCGGGCGTCAAAACGGGCTTTACCCAGCGCGCGGGCTACTGTCTGGTCTCCACGGCGGAGAAGGACGGCGTCCATCTGCTGGCGGTGGTCATGGGCTGCGACGGCTGGCTCAACACCGGCATCGAGGAATATGAAAACTTCACCGACACCATCGCGCTCTACGACTGGGCCTTTGACAATTTCGCCTACCGCACGGCGGTCTCCTCCACCAATGTGGTCACACGCGTACATGTGGACATGGCCTCCGAGGAGGACGCCAACGTCAATCTCCGCGCCCAGAGCGACGTTTCCCTGCTTCTGCCGAAGGATCTGGATCTCTCCGATATCCGGCTGGAGCCGACAGTTTATGATGAGATGCTGGTAGCGCCCATCAATGCCGGGACCGTGCTGGGCCGGGCGGACATCGTGATCGGCGGAGAGAATTACGGCCGGATCAATCTGGTCAACGCCGCGGAGGTGGAGCTTTCCCGCAAGGAGTTTATGAGCCAGCGCGTCCACGAGACGCTCTCGCGTCCCTGGATCGTGGTGCTGCTGGTCTTCATCGTGCTGCTCGCGGGCGGCTATTTCGTCCTGGTGCTGCGTTACCGGGCGCAGCGCCGGAAGTATCTGCGCCGCAAGCGTGAGCTGGCCGCCCGCCGCGCCGCGCGCGAGCGCAGCGCCGATCCGCCCCTGCCCGTCGAAAGCACCCAGCGCTTTGCCGCCTATATCGACGAGGAAATGGAAAAGAGAAAGAAAAAATAGACAAACCGTTTGCCGCCGCCGCAGAGGAACTGCGGCGGCTCTTTTTACAAAAAAAAACAGTAGATATTTCCCGCGCGTTGTGATATCCTTGCTTGCGTTGCAAAGCCGCGCCGCGCGCGGGGCTTTGCCGAGCTTTTGTTCACAGAAGGTGATACCTATGCACAGAAACCGGATCCTGGGGGAAAACGGCACGCCCGGCGCGATCGCGGCAAACATGCTGATCGCAACGGTAAGCCTGTTTTTAAACGGCTTCGGCGTCTATCTTACGATCCAGGCCAACATCGGCGCGGGCCCCTGGGACGTTTTGAACCTGGGCCTGTCCAGAAGCCTGGGCATCCTGTACGGAAATGCTTCCATCTGCGTGTCCTACGCCATCCTGGCCGTTGACGCGCTGATGCGCCAGCCGATCGGCATCGACATGTTCATCGACGCGCTCGTTGTCGGCAAGGCGGTGGATTTCTTCAACCGGCTGAACCTTGTCCCGCCCTGCCGCTCGCCGCTGGTGGGCATCCCGGTCATGCTGCTCGGGCTGGTGGTGATCGCCTATACCCAGTATGCCTATATGGCGGCCGCCCTGGGCTGCGGGCCGCGGGACACGCTGATGGTGGGCCTGGCAAAGCGGCTGAAGAGGCTGCCTATCGGCGCCGTCAGCATCGCGCTGCTCAGTCTGGTCACGCTCGTTGGCGCTCTGCTGGGCGGCCCGGTGGGCGTCGGGACGCTGATCTTCGCCTTCGGCGCCGGTCCGATCATGCAGCTGGCGTTCCGCACGGTGGGCTTTGACGCGACGAAGGTGCGCCATCAGCATTTGATCGAATCCGTCAAGATCCTTCTTTCGAAAAACCGACAGAGGCAGTCTGCCTGAAGAGAGAAAAAACGCAAAGCACCGTCCGGGTCAGACCCGGGCGGTGCTTTGCGCATCGGAAAGGGGAGAAGCGCAGGCGGCTTCTATTCTTCGGAGGCGTGTTCGAAGAGAAGCGTCTGCCGGATGTACGGCCTGAGGGAGTCATCAACCGCGAAACGGACATGATCGCGGATCGAGATCCCTTCGCCCCAGCGGACGTAGGCCATGGGGACCTCGCAGGGCCAGACGCCGCGCCTCGACGGCTGTTCGTCCAGACAGTCCGGGACCTGGGAGCCCTGCTGCTTCCATAAAAAAGAGGAATCCCGGATGCTGACGTTCCGGATCGGAGACTCTTTTTCGCCGGCGATTGTGATCGCCCCTTCACAGGTGAGGGCAAGATGATCCAGAAATACCGTGTCGATCGGGCCGGGAAGCCGCTCGACGCCGGCTCGCTGCGTGGCCGAGAGAAAGACGCCCTCTCCCTTGCCCCACCACACAACGACCTCCGCATCCTGCCGGACCCTGTCGCGGTAGCGGCGCGTGCTCCCGGAGATGTGGTGGATCGAGATGTCGTGGATCCGCCCCCCGTCCCGGGACCAGATGCCGATGCCCCTGCTGCAGGAGTCCACGATACAGTCGCTCATGGTCACATGGTGGATCTCTCCCCAGGTCTCCGTCCCGATCTTCAGCGCGGAGGAATGGGAGCGGAGGATACAGTTTGAAATCAGAATATGGGAGCAATCGCCGTATTTCCGGCTCATCGGCGCCGTGGTCTTGATGACGATGGCGTCGTCGGCACAGCGGATGACGCAGCCGCGGATGATCACGTTCTGACAGCAGTCCGGATCGATCCCGTCGTTGTTGGGGCCCCGCTCGTTGTTCTCGATCCGGATCCCGTCGATCAGCACATTCCGGCAGCCGGCCATGTGCAGCGTCCAGAAGGCGGCGTCATAGAAGGTCACGTCCTTTACGGTCAGGTTCCGGACATCCTCCAGGAAGCTCATGCGCGGACGGAAGGAGCGCACCTTCAGCGGGCTTTCGTGACTGCCGCCGTCCGCGTCGTCCTCGAAAAAGACCTCTCTGCCCCGGCCGTCGATCCGCCCGAATCCGGATATCGTTATGTTTTCGGCGTGCCTGGCCAGAAGAAAGCAGCCGCCCTCCCAGCCGGTGTCGCGGTTGTCGTCTTCAAAGGAGCCCAGCATATCCGGCATATCAGCCGGATCAAGGCTCGCGATCAGCTCGGCGCCGCTTTCCAGATGAAGCTCTACGTTTGATTTCAGGCAGAGCGTGCCGGAAAGATATTTTCCGGCGGGAACGACCACGCGGCCGCCGCCGGCCGCCGTGCAGGCGTCTATGGCAGCTTGAATGGCGGCGGTGTTCAAGGTCTTTCCGTCTCCCAGCGCGCCGAAATCGAATATGTTGCAAGTCATTTTTTCTTTCTTCCTCCCCGGAATCCTTGTTGCGTGTTTTTCATTATAACAGACAATTCCGCGCTGCTCAAGCTGCGCAATGCGCCGGAAGAGACGCGCATAAGAAAAATGCGCCTGCAAATACTATCCGTGACATGAGATAGAAAAGCAGGAGGTTTTTTCATATGAAAGCAACCGGAATCGTGCGGCGGATCGACGATCTGGGCCGGGTCGTGATCCCCAAGGAGCTGCGCCGCACCATGCGTCTGCGGGAGGGCGCCCCGCTGGAGATCTTTACCGAGAAGGACGGAGAGCTGATTTTTAAAAAATACTCGCCCATCGGCGAGCTGGGGGAGTTTGCCGCCGATCTGTGCGACAGCCTGCGCAGGGCGGCGGATGCCACGGCCGCAGTGTGCGACCGCGACAGCGTGATCGCCGTGGCGGGCGGCGTGAGAAAAGAGCTGATGGGGAAGAGCGTCAGCAGCGAGCTGGAAAAGATCATGGACAGGCGCGAGTTCTACCGCCGCAGCGGCGCGCAAGCCGTTCCGGCCTGTGAGGGGGCGGAGAAGTACGCCGTATCCGTCGCGGCGCCGATCCTCTGTGAGGGCGATGTGGCCGGCTGCGTGCTGTTCCTGTCCCAGGAGGCGGGAAAGGGCGGCAGCGAGGCGGAGGAAAAGCTGGCCCGGGCCGCTGCGCATTTCCTCGGCCGCCAGATGGAGGGATAAGCTCCCTCTTGCAAGTTGTGCCGACACATGGTAAAGTGAGACCGGGAAGCGGGTACGCAGATTGTCGGCGACCGTTTGCCAATACAAGAAAGGAGAACGGACGAGTGAGAATTTCCTGCTGAGTTTTCGGGTATGACAGACGCGGCTCCGGGTGGAGACCGCGGACTTTGTCGTGCCTGCCGACGCGCAGGAAAAACGTTTCACCGGCCGTTTGTGAGAGCGAGCTTTTATGCGCCCCAGCCCTCCGTGCAGCCGCGGGATTTTTCCTGCGGCCGCACTTTTTATATATAAGGAGGACACGACATGGCGCAAATCAAGGTCTCAGATCTGACCTTTGCCTATCCGGGCAGTTACGACAATATTTTCGAACATACGAGCTTTCAGTTCGACAGCGACTGGAAGCTGGGCTTTATCGGCCGCAACGGCCGCGGCAAGACGACCTTTTTGAAGCTCTTGATGGGGGAATATCCCTTTCAGGGGCGTGTCGACGCGCCGATGGCCTTCGACTATTTTCCCTTTGCGGTGCCGCATCCCGGATCCCTGGCCGGAGAGGTGTGCGAGGAGATCGACCCCGATGTGCCGTCCTGGCGGCTCGCGCGCGAGATGGCAGCGCTTGGGCTGGGTGAAGACGTGCTCTGGCGGCCGTTCGACACGCTCTCAAAGGGGGAGCAGACCAAGCTGCAGCTCTGCCTGCTCTTCGCGCGGGAAAACCGGTTTCTGCTCATCGACGAGCCGACCAACCACCTTGATATCCGCGGCCGAGAACTGGTCAGCCGGTACCTGAACATGAAAAAGGGCTTTCTTCTCGTCAGCCATGACCGCACCTTTCTCGACGGCTGCGTGGACCACATCCTGTCGCTCAATCGCGCCGAGATCGAGGTGCAGCGGGGAACCTTTTCTTCCTGGTGGGAGAACCGGCAGCGGCAGGATGCCTTTGAACTGGCGGAAAATGAGAGATTAAAAAAGGACATCCGGCGCCTGCAGGCTGCGGCGCGGGAAAAGGCACAGTGGTCCGACACCGCCGAGCGTCGAAAGACGGGCATCGACCGAACGAAGGTGGACAACGTCAAGGGCTGGGCGCCGCTGCAGGGAGCCAAGTCCAAAAAGCAGATGGCCCGTGCCAAGGCCATCGAAAAGCGGCGTGACGCCGCGATCGAGGAGAAGCAGGGGCTGCTGAAAAATCTCGAGGAGGTCGAGGCGCTCAAGCTCATCCAGCCGCCCTTTTACACCGACCGGCTCGTCGAGCTGCGCGCGCTTTCCGTCGACTACGGCGCCGGAGCGCTCTTTGCCCCGCTGTCTCATACGCTGCGGACGGGCGATCGCGTCGCGCTGATCGGCCCGAACGGCAGCGGCAAGTCCAGCGTCATCAAGCTCATCTGCGGCGGGGAGATCCCGCACACCGGTCTCTGCGAGACGGCGAGCCGTCTTGCGATCTCCTATGTGCCGCAGGACACGGGCTTTCTGCGCGGCGATCTGAAGGATCTTGCCCGCGAGAAAGGCATCGACGAGAGCCTGTTCAAGGCGATCCTGCGCAAACTGGACTTTTCCCGCGTCCAGTTTGAAAAGGACATGGCCGATTACAGCGCGGGGCAGAAGAAAAAGGTGCTGCTGGCGGCGAGCCTGTGCGAATCGGCGCAGCTGCACATCTGGGACGAGCCGATGAACTATATCGACGTCTATTCGCGCATGCAGCTTGAAGAGCTGATCCTGAAGAGCCGCCCGACGCTGCTCTTTGTCGAGCACGACCGCGCCTTCTGCGACAGGGTCGCCACTGCGAAGATCGAATTGGGAAAGAGCGCAGAGAGCGCCGCCGTAACTTTTTGAAACTTTTTTCGCAAAAGAGGCGGAAAAGCCCTTGACTTTCCCCAAAATCCCGGTATAATAATATGGCCTGTCCGAAAAGACGGGTACAATTCCTTGCTCCCGACCAAAGAGCGGGGGCCAAATGACCAGAAGGAGGTGCAACCATGGCAAAAGCAAGCGAAAAGTACGAGGTAATGTACATCATCAACCCCAATTTCTCCGAGGAGGAGACCGCGGCGGTTGTTGAGAAGTTCAAGGCACTTGTTGAGGCTAATGGTACGCTCGACGAAATCGAGG
>CAMHER010000104.1 GCA_946184215.1 uncultured Clostridia bacterium
GCGAGACGGCTGCCCCCGTGACGCTGCCCCACACCTGGAACGCCATCGACGGACAGGACGGCGGCAACGACTACTGGCGCGGCACGGCGAGCTATGAAAAGCGCTTTGCCAAACCGGAGCTGAAGGAGGGCGAGCGCTGCTTTATCGAGTTTGGCGGCGCGGCCATGACGGCGGACGTGATCCTCAACGGCAAGCATCTTGCCCACCATGAGGGCGGCTATTCCGCCTTTCGGGCTGAACTGACTGACGCGCTGGAGGAGGAGAACCTGCTGGTCGTATCTGTGGACAACAGTGCCAACGACCGGGTCTACCCGCAAATGGCGGACTTCACCTTCTACGGCGGCCTCTATCGGGAAGTGAAGCTGATCCTGGTCCCCGAAACGCATTTCGAGCTTTTGAAGGACGGCACGCCCGGCATCAAGGTCACACCGACCGTGCATTTGAAAGACCGCGAGGCCTATGTCATGGTCGAAACCTGGCAGACAGGCGGTGCGGAAGTCTGGATCGAAATTCCCACTGAGCGCGTCAAGGAGTTCCGCCGCGTGGAGGCCTACGGCGGCCATGCGGTCACCAACATCATCCTGAAAAACGTCCACCTCTGGGACGGTCTGGAAGACCCGTATCTCTATACCGTCACCGCAAAGCTCGTGAAGAACGGCGAAGTCGTTGACGAAATCTCCACCCGCTTCGGCTGCCGGGAATTCCGTATTGACCCGGAAAAGGGCTTCTTCCTCAACGGGCGCAGCTATCCTCTGCGGGGCGTGAGCCGCCACCAGGATCTCAAGAGCAAGGGCAGCGCCCTCACGTATGAAGATCACAAGGCCGACATGGCCATCGTCCGGGAACTTGGCGCAAACACGCTGCGCCTGGCTCATTACCAGCACGCTCAGGCGTTCTACGATCTCTGCGACGAAAACGGTATCATCGTCTGGGCGGAGATCCCCTATATCTCCAAGCACATGACGAACGGCAAGCAGAACGCTCTGAATCAGATGCACGAGCTCATCACGCAGTGTTACAACCACCCATCCATCGTCTGCTGGGGGCTGAGCAACGAGATCACCGCCAGCGGCACGGTGACGAAGGAGCTGCTGCAGGATCACCGGGACTTAAACGAGCTCTGCCACGAGCTGGATCCCACCCGCCCCACGGTCATGGCCCACGCCTTTATGCTGGAAAAGGACAGCCCGCTGATCCCGATCGCGGACATTGCCAGCTATAATCTCTATTTCGGCTGGTATCTGGGAGAGCTTACGCAGAACGAGCAGTTCTTTGACGAATACCACGCCCTGTACCCGGATCGCGTCATCGGCTTCTCGGAATACGGCGCGGACGCCAACACCGCTTTCCATTCCTCTCAGCCGGAGAAAGGCGACTACACCGAGGAATACCAGTGCGTATACCACGAGCACATTTTGAAGCTCATCGAGGAGCGGCCGTGGCTCTGGGCCACGCACGTCTGGAATCTCTTTGACTTCGCGGCTGACGGGCGCGACGAGGGCGGCAAGAAGGGCGAAAACCAGAAGGGTTTGGTGGAGTTTGACCATAAGATCAAAAAGGACGCCTTCTATCTCTACAAGGCCGCCTGGAGCAAAGAGCCCTTCGTGCATCTCTGCGGCAAGCGTTACAGCGACCGGGCGGAGGAGAAGACGCAGATCAAGGTCTACTCCAACCATGAGAGCGTAACCCTTACGGTAGACGGAAAAGAAGTTGAGACCAAAACCGGCAGCCGTGTGTTTACCTTTGAAATTCCCCTTACCGGCGAGCATCGGATCGAAGCCGTGAGCGGCGACTGCCGCGACAGTATGACGCTCCGCCGCGTGAGCGAGCCCAATCCCGCCTATCTCTTCCGCAAGCAGGCGGTGATCAACTGGTTCGACGCGGCTGACTACGACCCGAGCTGCTACTCCATCAAGGACACCATGGGCGCCCTGTCGCAGAATCCGCAGACGGCGGCGATCCTGAGGCGTATGATGGAGCGCATGACGGACTCGCGCGGAGACGTGGCCAAGGCCGCGAACAACAACGCCAATCTCCAGAAGATGATGGCCGGACTGAGTTTGGAGAGCCTCATCAAGCAGGCGGGCGACAGCGTGCCCGGCGAGATGATCCGCAGCCTCAACGCCGCTTTGCAGAAGATCAAAAAGGAGAGCTGAGCCATGATCTACAACGTCAGCATGAAGATCGCCCAGCTGCTGGAAAACGAGCAGGCGGTTCAGGTGTTCGACCGCTTTCTGCCCGGGATGCGGAAGATGGCCGAGGGAAATCCCCAGGCCGCATCCCTTTCCGTGGAGCAGCTGGTGCGCTATACCCGCAATCCCAAAGCAGATGAAGTGATCGCCGCGCTGGACGAGGCGCTGAACGCGCTGAACACTCCGGAAAACGCCGTCAGCCCCTCAGAGCGCAAGCTCATCGAACAGTTCAAGGCCATCGAGGCCGCGGATAAAGCAAGAGAGCAAAAGCCCGCCGATCACCGGCAGGACACGATCTGCCCCGGTCAGCCCTGGCTGGACACCAAAGGCGAGCGCATCCAGGCCCACGGCGGCGCGGTTTATTTCGAGGACGGCGTGTACTACTGGTACGGCGAGAACAAGGAACACACCGACGGGAAAAACGGGATCTGGACCTGGGGCATCAAGGTCTACGCCTCCGCCGATCTGATGAACTGGGAGGATCGGGGCTTTTTGATCCCGCCGGAGCTGGACGATCCCAACTCCGCTCTGTTTCCCACCAAGCGCGTGGACAGGCCGCATATCCTCAGGTGCGATAAGACCGGGAAATATGTCTGCTGGATCAAGCTCTCCGGCCCGGAGGCCGCCTTTACCATCTGGCAGGCGGACAGGCTCCTTGGGCCCTATGAAATGGTGGAAAACCTGTATAATCCCGGCGGCCATAAGGCGGGCGATTTCGACCTGATCGCCGATCCCGTGACTGGAAAAGGCTACCTCTACTTCGACGCCGATCACGCCTCCATGCTCTGCATGGAGCTGAGAGGGGATTATCTTCACGCGGAAAAGGAAGTCGCCAAGAGCTACGCGAATTTGACACCGCCCTTCACCCGCGAGGCCCCCGCTCTGTTTGAGAAGGGCGGGAAGAAATACATGCTCACCAGCGGAATGACCGGCTATGTGCCGAACAAAAGTGACAGCGCTGTGTGCGAACGCTGGGACGGCGTGTTCGAGAGTCTGGGAGATCCGCACGTGGCCGACGCCTCCTGCGCCTCCTTCAACAGCCAGATCTCCAAGATCTTCCGCGTGGAGGGTACCGACCGCTCCATCGCCATGGCCGATCGCTGGCTGCCGGGAACAAAGGTGGACGCGCGCCTGGCTGACGTCTTCACCCGCGTGATCGCCGGGACTTATGATCCGGAGCATTACCAGGCCACGGACGCCGAGCGCCGGGAGATGTACGCGGCCAACAAGCTGGAGACGGCCGACACCTCCATCGCGGACTATGTCTGGCTTCCCATCGAATGGGAAGACGGCAGACCCGTCCTGCGCTGGCGGGACGCCTGGAAACCCGGAAAGGAGTACAAGGAATGAAAATCATCAAGGCGCCTACCACGAAAGAAGCCTCCGCACTGGAACTGAAAAACCGCGCGCTTGCCCGCAAGGCCGCCGCGGAGGGCTTTGTTCTTCTCGAAAATGACGGCACCCTGCCCTTGAAAGAAAAGCGGATCGCGCTCTACGGCGCGGGCGCGCGCATGACTGTCAAGGGCGGCACCGGCTCCGGTGCGGTGCGGGAACGCTATAGCGTGACCATCGAGCAGGGGCTGATAAACGCCGGCTACGAGATTGCCAGCACGCCCTGGCTGGATCGCTTTGATCGCTTTTATGCCGACACCTACGAGACCTACCGGCAGGAGCAGGAGGATCGGGTCAAGGGCATGCAGAACTTCTATCAGATCCTCGGTACCGTGCGGCCCTTCCAGCATCCAACTGGGATCCCCATTACGGAGGAGGACGTGGAGGCTTCCGGCTGCGACACGGCGCTGTACGTGCTGGCCCGTCAGGCCGGCGAGGGCAACGACCGCGTGGATGAGCAAGGCGACTACCGCCTGGACGATGTGGAGTGGGAGAACCTGGAGTTCGTGTCGGCACACTATAAAAACCTTGTCGTCATCGTCAACTGCGGCGGTGTGATCGACCTGAGCTTTCTGGATAAGCTGCATGTCTCGGCCCTCGTCTACTTCGTGCAGGGCGGCGAGGAGGGTGGCAACGCCCTGGCCGACGTGCTCTCCGGCAAAAAGAACTTCTCCGGCAGGCTTGCCACCAGCTGGGCCTATCGGTTTGAGGATATTCCCTCCAATACCACTTATTCCTACCTGGGCGGGGACAAGTACAACCAGAAATACAACGAGGGCATCTATGTAGGTTATCGCTTCTTTGACAGCTTCGGCGTCAAGCCCCGCTACCGCTTCGGCTACGGTCTGAGCTATACGAGCTTTGCGGCGAGCTTGATCGGGATCGTCCCGGAAAACGGGGAGATATCCGTCAAGGCGGCGGTCAAAAACGCCGGCGAGCGTGCCGGACTGGAGGCCATGTTGCTCTATGCCTCCGTGCCCTTTGGCGAGACCGGGGCCGAGGCAAAGCGTCTGGTCGCCTTCGCCAAGACAAAGGAGCTGCAGCCCGGCGAGGAGGAGACGGTCGCTTTATCGATAGCGCTGCGTGAGCTGAGTTGTTATGACGAGACGCAGGCCGCCTGGGTGCTGCGCGCCGGGGACTATCCGCTCTTCCTGGGAGACGTTCCCTGCGCCGTGCTGACGCTGGCTCGGGAACATGTCCTGGAGCAGTGCGTGAACGTCTGCCCGCCCCAGCATGAGATCACGGAGATCACGCCGCCCGCGCGCCCTGTCTTCTGCGCCGACGGAGTGCCCCGGCTGGCCCTGGACACGATCGTACCCGAAACGCTGGTACACCGCTATGAGACGCCGGAAGCGAGCGATCCAGTGACAGACGGCATGAGCGCCGAGCAGCTGATCCGTCTCACCGTGGGCGGCGGTACCTCCAACAAGAATCTGCAGGTGGAGGCCATGGGCGCTTCCGGCACCACGACGCCGGATCTGTATGAGACCCTCGGCATCCCCAATGTGATCCTCTCCGACGGTCCTGCGGGACTGAACCTGACCAGCCAGGTGGTGGAGCTGCCGGACGGCAGCACCAAGGCCGCCCGTGTGCCGGAAAATCTGGAGGCCTACAAGCGCTATTTCTTTGGCTTCGCGGGCATGGCGCTGAAAAGCCAAATGGCCGACCCGAAGGACGGCGTCGTGCGTTATCAGTACGCCACCGCCTGGCCCTGCAGCCAACTGCTGGCGCAGAGCTTCGACCAGTCTCTGTTGGAGGAAGTCGGCGACGCGGTCGGCGCGGAAATGGAGGCCTTCGGCGTGACAGTCTGGCTCGCCCCCGGCATGAACATCCACCGCAACCCTCTCTGCGGGCGTACCTTTGAGTACTATTCCGAAGACCCGCTGGTCTCCGGGAAGCTTGCGGCCGCCATTGTGCGCGGCGTACAGAAGCACCCCGGCAAGGGGATGAGCGTCAAGCACTTCGCGGCCAACAACTGCGAGCTGGAGCGCAACATGTCCTCCTCCAATCTGACGGAGCGCACGCTGCGCCAGCTGTATCTGCGCGGCTTTGAGATCGCCGTGAAGGAATCCGCTCCCATGACGGTCATGGCGGCCTACAACAAGGTCAACGGTGTTTATTGCACGAACAACTACGATCTGCTGGTCAAGGTGCTGCGCAACGAGTGGGGCTTTGAGGGGCTGGTCATGTCCGACTGGGATTCCATGAAGGCTTCCAGGGAGGATTGTACCGTTCCTGCCAGCGGTGACGTGCAGAAAGCCGCAGCCGCCCAGTGTGATCTGGTGATGCCCGGCCGTCCGGATCAGCTTGACGCTCTGCAAAAGGGCTTGGAAGGCGGAACCGTCCGGTTGGATGACCTTCGCCGCAGTGCGGCGCGGGTACTGTGGATGGTACGGCAGAACAGCATTTTGGCGTGCAGGGATCTCTGATCCGGCACGCTGATATGAAATGGCCCAGGGGCACGGATATCGGCGTCCCTGGGCTGCCTTTGTTCTTGTCAGATTTCCTTCATTGTTCCATCCATCAGCACGTCGATTATGATCTTTGCTGACAAACGAAAAGCGTAGATAAACGTCTCACAATCCGTGAGCACATTGACTTCCCTCTGGGCGGTAATGTAGTCCTCAAACATTTCTTTCTGCTTTTCGGTGAGAGTATCAGTCAGAGCATCCCCAGCTTTTACGAGGTCATCCAGAGCTTTCGCATACTGGCTGTTGCGCTTGAAGCTGCGCTCGCTTGGGCGAATATCGCCGAGGTAAAGGTCTTCCAGAATCAGCACCTCGGCACCTCCATCAGCAGTAGACGAGCTCGCTCAGCACGACCTCTTCTGCCCGGTTGCGGATGCTGTTCATGTGACGAACCCACTCCATTTGATCGGCCGCCTTGAGCGCCTCGGTCACGCCTTCCTGTTTCGCCATCTGACGGGTAAGAAGCTCCATTCGTCCTTCACAGGCTTCTTCGATCTCCTGAAGGTGCGAATACAGTTTTCCGGACAGCAAGAGTTCCGAATAGAGTACAGGATGCCGATCTTTCAGATAGCGTTTCCGCATCCGGCCATATTTGCCGACAGACCGCTTCTCATCTTCCCCAAAGGTAAGGTTAGGAATGAGCACATCGCCAACCTGTGTATAGGTGCCGCCGTTCTGCTCGAAAAAGGATTTCTGCGTTTTCATGGGATATACCTCCATAATAATACTTGGAAGTATCGTAAGCGTGAGTTTCGGTTATTTGTATCCTTAACTAAATGAATC
>CAMHER010000105.1 GCA_946184215.1 uncultured Clostridia bacterium
GGGATGCCCATGTAATAGGTGCGGGCGATGATCATGTTCCACACGCTGAAGGCGCCGGGGATCAGGATGGCCCAGATGGTATCCAGCATGCCCAGGCTGGAGATCAGCAGGTAGGTCGGGATCAGGCCGCCGCCGAAGAACATGGTGATGACGAAGATCGTGTTGAAGAAGCCGCGGCCCTTGAAGTCGGCACGGGACATCGGGTAGGCCGCGAGCAGCGTGACCACGACGGAGATGACCGTGAAGAGGATCGAGTAGATCAGCGCGTTTTTAAAGCCGACCCAGATCTGGGAGTTGCCCAGAACACGCTCGTAGGCCGTGGCCGTCCACTTGGAGAAATCGAAGGTCAGACCGCTGTTCTGCAGCGTGACCGGGTCGACGAAGGAGGCCAGAATGATGTAGATGACGGGGAGGATGATCGCGACGAGGAAGAGCCCGAGGACGATGTAGCCGATCGTCAGAAGGATCTTGTCCTCGGTCGGCTGCTTGGCGAACTCACTTTTCTTTTTGGTTTTATTCACAGCAAGTCCCCCTTTCTCAGACGCCCTTGCCGTCGTTCATTTTCTTGACGATGGCATTCATGGAGATCAGCAGCACGACGTTGATGACCGTGTTGAACAGGCCGACAGCCGTGGAGAAGCCGTAGTCGCCGTCCAGAAGACCCTTTTTGTACACGTAGGTGGAGATGATTTCCGACGCGTTCAGGTTCAGGTCGGTCTGCAGGGCGTAGGCCTTTTCAAAGCCGACGGACATGATGTTGCCGACGGACATGATGAACTGGATCAGGACCGTGTCCTTGATGGCGGGCCACTCAACGGCCTTGATCTGCTGAATGATATTGGCGCCGTCGATGACGGCCGCTTCTTTAAGCTCCTTGCTGGCGTTGGACAGAGCCGCCGTGTAGATGATGGAGGCCCAGCCTGCGCCCTGCCAGATGCCGGACGCGATGTAGATCGTGCGGAAGGCAGAGGGCATCGTCATGAAGTTTGTCGAGGTTCCGAGCAGCATGTTGATCATGCCGGTAGGCGCCAGCAGGATGCGGACAATACCGCAGAGTACGATGACGGAGATGAAGTTGGGCATGTAAAGAACCAGCTGGATCTTCTGCTTGATGCTCTTCGAGAGGATGCGGTTGAGCAGGAAAGCCAGCAGGATCGGCGCTGGGAAGCCCCAGAGCAGACCGTACACGCTCAGCTTCAGGGTGTTCATCAGGTAGCGCATGAAGTCCGGGGATGACAGGAATCGCTGGAAATGCGCGAAGCCGACCCATTCGCTGTGCAGGATGCCGCGGATCGGGTTGTACTCCGTGAAGGCGATCAGGATACCGCCCATGGGGATGTACCGGAAGATCACCGTCAGCGCGAAAGCAGGCAGCATGAAGAGCGCGTACAGCTGCCAGTGCTGGCGGAGATAGACCAGCGTGTTGTGCAACTTGCTGCTGCCGTCCTTGGCGGCGGGAGCATTTGCCATGGCCTTTCTCATAGAATTCCTCCTTTTCTCTATTCTCCGTGCACCGCATAATTGTTGGCAATTGTGCATTTGCACACATGAGGACAGATTTTTGCAAAATCATATTAGCATCGTCTTGTGTCTAGTGTCAATTAGATTTTTGCAATTGCACTTTTTTTGGCGTATTTGTTTAAAATCATCCTGTCGAAATTGTCAGTTTGCACAGTGCCAAGAAGTTTGCATTTGCACCATTCCATTCGGTGTTTTGATTTGACATTTGATTTGCCGGTATGTTACACTTTATTGAGAAGGATACACTTTATTTAGATAATGAAAGAATGGCTGATCCTATATGAAAAAGAAAGTAACGATCCAGGATATCGCGGACGCGCTGGGGATCTCCCGCAACACGGTTTCCAAAGCCATCAACAATTCGGAGGGCCTCGCCGAGGCCACGCGGGAAAAGATCCTGCAAAAAGCGGTGGAGATGGGGTATAAGCAGTTTTCTTATTTCAGCACCATCATCTCCGACTCCGACACGTCCCCGGCGATCACCGGCTATCAGGGCGAGATCGCGCTGCTGACGAGCGCGTTTCTGACCCAGTCCCACTTTGCTTCCACCATGCTGGATAAATTTCAGCTTGAGATCTCCCAGCTCGGCTTTACGATGAACACCCACCGCGTCACGGGCGCGAACCTGCGGGAAAAAAGCCTTCCCCTCTCCTTCCGGTCCGAGCAGGTCAAGGCGATCATCTGCATCGAGATGTTCGACCGCGCGTATGACGAGATGGTCTGCGAGCTGGGCATCCCGGTCCTGTTTGTGGACGGCCCGGTCAAGCGGGACGGACACTCCCTGCCGGCCGACCAGCTTTACATGGACAACACCACCGAGATCACGCGCTTTGTCAACGACATGCTGAGCCAGGGGAAAAAGCGGATCGGTTTTATCGGCAACTATAACCACTGCCAGTCCTTCTTCGAGCGCTACGCCGCCTTTCGCAGCGCCATGCTGATGGCGGGCGCGGAGGTGGACGAGGACTGCTGCGTCTGCTATAACCACCAGGACGAGATCGCCGAGCGGCTCGACGCGATCCGGGAACTGCCCGACCTGTTCATCTGCGCCAACGACTTTGTGGCCGGGGACGCCATGCGCGCGCTGTTTTCCATCGGCAAGACCGTGCCGAAGGATGTGCGTCTGCTGGGCTTTGACGACTCGGCCGAATCCCGCATCAGCCGCCCGACGCTGAGCACCGTTCACATTCATACACAGATCATGGCCTTTACGGCCGTGCAGCTATTGATGTCCCGCATGCGGGAGCCGTCGCTGGACTATCGCATCGTGCATACCCAGACGGACCTGATCGAGCGGGAGTCTACCGATTTTAGCCTATGAAATTCTTTTCGTATGAGAGCCGCTTCAGTCAGCTGCTGCTGAAGCTCTGTTATGCCTGTTATCTGAATCTGCTCTGGTTCGTCTGCTCGATCCCGATCGTGACGATCGGCGCCTCGACGACGGCGCTGTACTATGCCTCGCTGAAGGTCGTGCGCGACGAGGACAGTCATGTGGCGGCGCTGTTTTTCCGCTCGTTCCGTCAGAACTTCAAGCAGGCGACGGTGCTGTGGCTGATTCTGCTGGGTGCCGGCCTGTTTCTCGGCGCGGACGGCTATATCCTCTATCATCTGCGGCTGAGCTCCAATGGCACGATGGCCGTCATGTGGACGCTGATTCTGGCGGTGGTGATTGCGGCGGCCGTCGTCTGGGTGATCGTGGCGGAATACGTTTTCCCGCTGCTCGCAAGCGTTGCGAACACCAACAAGGCGATGCTGAAAAATGCCTTTCTGATCGGCACGCACTATCTCTTCGCCACCATTCTGGTCTTTGCGGTTCACTTCGCCATGTTCTTTGTGGTGGTTGCCTGGTTCACGCCGCTGATCGTTTTCGGGGAAGGGCTGTGTGCGCTCATCAGCGCCTGGCTGCTGAACCGGATCCTGATCTCTGTCTCCGGCGTGCCGGAGGACAAAGCGGAAGGAGACGCGCCATGAAGCTCCCCGAACAGGAAAAAGCCGCCCAAAAGGCGGCTTTTCGCGCTATGAGCCCGGCCAAGAAGCTGGATCACCTCTATACCTATTATAAATGGCCCATCCTGCTGGTGCTTGCCGCGCTGATCGTGCTGGGCTCTGTGCTGAGCCGGGAGCTGACGCGCAAGGAGCCTGTCCTGTACCTGGCGCTGGTCAATGTCTCTGTCGGGCCGGACACGGAAGAGGCGCTGACCGACGGCTTTCTTTCCGCCATACAGGCCGACGCAAGGCGCCGGGAGGTCTATCTGTACCGCGATCTCTACCTGTCCGACGATGCGGACGTGCTCAATCACGAATATGCCTACGCTTCCCGGATGAAGCTGATGGGCGCCGTGCAGGCGCAGAAGCTGGATCTTGTC
This sequence comes from uncultured Clostridia bacterium, assembly GCA_946184215.1. GTDB lineage: Bacteria > Bacillota > Clostridia > Oscillospirales > Oscillospiraceae > Limivicinus. The sequence continues at coordinate 3,888 of CAMHER010000105.1, forward strand.
CTGATGAACCGGGAAGGCTATGATCTGCTCTCCCGGCAGGGTTATCTGACGGATCTCTCCGCCCCTGCAGGCGGAGACGGGCAGGTCTGGCCGCAGCAGATCGCGGCGCTGCTGGCGGAGAATGAGGTCGTCCTGTCAGACAATTCTCTGGAGGTCCTGCTGGGCGAGGCCGACGAAGAGGAGCGGGTCACCCGTTCTGTTCCCAATGCGCTGTCCGTCAGCTCGCTGCCGCTGTTCCGGGACGCCGGGTTCGACGGAGAGCTTTATCTCGGCGTCATTGCCAACAGCACCCGCACGGAGGCGGCCGCCCGGTTTTTGGAATACCTTTTGCCGTAAAGGGCCCGCTCTCTTCCGCATTTTGCAGGGAAAAGAAAGACTCCCTCCGCACAGTCTTTGCCGGCTGTGCGGAGGGAGTTTCCTTTTATGCCCGTCTCGTCAGGCGGGGATCTTCATGCTGATGTTGTCAAAGTCGGCGCTGCAGCCATAGGCAAACACGCCGATATGCGCGCCGTCGACGGAATGGGTGATGCGGGAAGAGAGCGCCTTGATATCGTCCACATACAAAACGACGATCTCGTTCTCACAGACCAGCTTCACGTGGTGTGTGCCTCCGCGGGAGAAATCGAACTTCGTAACCGCCATCGGATCATAGACGTCAAGATCCATGATCTCATAGCCCTCGTAGTGCAGCAGATTTTCCCTGCCGTCCAGGCAGAGGGCCGTGAAGGTCTCGTCGCTGTCGCTGCCGCCGAAGGCAAAGCCCACACGGCCGCCGTCGTCGAAGGTCACATCGCACTCCAGCGTCATGGTGGCGGGACGGGTGCCCATATCGGCCAGGGCGTAGTCGCCTTCTTCCGCCGTGAGAGAGATGTTGCTGCCGTTGATCTCGACATTGCCGCGCAGTGCCGCCGCCGGCACGATCTTGTCCATGGTGAAGTAGTCGGCATAGGTGTCCGGCGCCTTCACGCCGAGCGTTTTGTCTTCACGCTGGACCAGCTGGTGGTTCATGACGCTGCCGGCCCACTGGTACATGCCGGAGTCAGAGCTCATGCCCATACGGCCCAGCCAGCCGCAGAGGTAAACATTTCCGTCAATTTCCGCCGTCTTGGCCGCGTAGAAGATAAAGCCGTTGCCCTCCGTCAGGCCTTTGCCGTCGAGGATGTTGTCCCGGGGAGCGACAAAGGGGCCGTCCATGGAGTCGCTCATGGCGTAATAGGTAACGCAGTCCCAGCTGTAGGTGAGATACCAGGTGTCGCCGATGCAGAAGAGGTCGGGACACTCGCACATGAACTGCTTGAGCGGCGCAAAGATCGGGCCGATCAGCTCCCAGTTCTTCAGATCGGTGGAGGTGTACTTGAGCACCACGCCGCCCAGCGTCTCCTCATGGGCCGCGATCAGCAGCCAGTAGCAATGATCTCTTTCCACCCAGAAAACCTCGGGATCGCGGAAGTCTACCGAGGAATAGCCCTCCGGCGCCTCGAAGAGGACGCCGTCCTTGACCCAGTTTTCCCGGTCTGTGCTGGAGGCGTGCATGACGCACTCGGTGCCCTGGCCGCCGTTGCCGAGGCTGGTATGGCCGGTATAGAACAAATGGTACAGCCCGTCCGGATCCTTCAGGACAGAGCCGGTGCCGAGAGCGGGGTCGGGATCGGACATCTGGCCGAAGTTCAGCATCATGCCGTGATCCTCATATCCGCAGAGATCCTTTGTGGAATATTTCCAGATCGGATGGTAGCCCTGGCCGTTGTGGTCCGTGTCGTACAGGTAGTACAGTTCCAGTTCCCCGTCGTCGGTCACAAAGGGCATGACGTCGCCCACATAGCCGCCCTCCGGCGAGGGAAACAGGGTGTAATCCACCGCCTCATAGGCTTCATCGGGAAGCTTTTCACCGACGAAAACCTCTTCCGCGCTCTCCCCCTCAGAGGGTTCCGCAGGCTTCGCAGCGGGAGCCGCCGCGGAGCCGCAGGCGGATAAAAGCAGTGCCAGGAGCAGGATCAGTGCGATTAAATACTGTCTTTTATGCATGGCGCATACTCCTTTTCTTCTCTGATTATCCGATCAATCCCATGCCGGGGGCACGGAAGCTGTCAGAAGGTGTAGATCGTATCCGAAATCAGGTCGACCTTGCCGGCCTTCTGGACGGAAACATTGCTGAGGATAATGCTGTTCGGCGCGCTGCAGTTGCCCAGGGAGAGCTGGATCACCAGCTGGGTATCCTGCCGGGCGTAGGTAACATACTCGACATGCTGCCCGGACGGGGTGGAGAGCAGCCCGAACATGGCGCCGAGCCCCTTCTCCACGCCGCCGTTGTTGAAGCAGACTTCGAACGGCGCGGGAATAATGGACTTGACATCCATACTGACGCGGTATTTCTCCCCTGCCCCTCGCCTCATTTAGCGCCATAGAGTTCCTTCTCGTGCCGAAAGCCCCAGTTCATGATGGCGTAGAAGACGGGCAGCAGGTCGCGGCCCATGTCGGTCAGCGAATATTCCACATGGGGAGGGATCTCGTTGAACTGCTCCCGGCTGATGAGGCCGTCCTCCTCCAGCTCCCGCAGGGTCTTGGTCAGCATCGTGTTGGTGATGCCGGGAAGATCTTTTTTCAGCTGGCCGAAGCGCACGGTGTCATAGATGCACATTTCGTACATCAGCTGGGACTTCCACCGTCCCTGCAGCATGAGGAGAAGCGGCGTGACCGGACAGTTGCCGTTTTTTGTCACGATGCCGTTCTTCAGCTCAGACAAGTATTCCTCATAGCTCATGTATTCATGCTCCATTCGGCTTTCCTCCAAACTTCTCCCAGCTCAAAACACGCTGTTTCATGCCGGCCACATCGAGCACGCCCTGAGCAAAGCCCTTGCGCACCAGCTCCTCCGGCACGTATTCGTCGTACTTCTCAAAGACCG
>CAMHER010000106.1 GCA_946184215.1 uncultured Clostridia bacterium
AGCTGCAGGACTGCAACGAGCGCGACCCCTCGCTGTGCGAAATCTACATCGTCGAGGGCGATTCCGCCGCGGGCTCTGCCATCCAGGGCCGCGACAGCCGCTTCCAGGCGATCCTCGCCATGTGGGGCAAGATGCTCAACGTGGAAAAGGCGCGCGCCGACAAGATCTACGGCAACGACAAGCTCTATCCGCTGATCGTCGCGCTGGGCGCCGGCATCGGGGATGAGTTCAACATCGACAAGCTGCGCTATCACAAGATCATCATCATGGCCGATGCCGATGTCGACGGCAGCCATATCCGCACGCTGCTGCTGACCTTCTTCTTCCGCTATATGCGCCCGCTGATCGAAAAAGGCTATGTCTACTCCGCCGTGCCGCCGCTCTATAAGCTCTCGCGCGGCAAGACGCAGCGGGTCGCCTATTCCGACGAGCAGCGCGACGCCATCAGCGCCGAGCTGCGCGGCGACAATCCCAACGTCAAAATCGACATTTCGCGCTTCAAGGGCCTTGGCGAAATGGACCCGCACGAGCTGTGGGAGACCACCATGGACCCCGAGCAGCGCACGCTGCGGCGCATCACGATCGGCGACGCCATCGCCGCGGACCAGGTCTTCACCGTCCTCATGGGCGAGGAGGTCGAGCCGCGCCGCGAGTGGATCGAGCAGAACGCGAAATACGTCGTGAATCTGGATATTTAAGGAGGTGGGGTAATAAATGGCACATAAACGCGATTACAAGCCGGAGGATATCGCCTTCCCGAATCAGGCAATCACCGAGTCCGAGCTGGTCGGCGAAATGCAGACGAGCTATATCGACTATGCCATGTCCGTCATCGTCGGACGCGCCCTGCCCGACGTGCGCGACGGCCTGAAGCCCGTCCACCGCCGTATTCTCTATACGATGTACGAGGGCGGACTTACCTCGGACAAACCCTTCAAGAAATCCGCCACCTGCGTCGGCGACGTGCTGGGCCACTACCATCCCCACGGCGACGCCTCGGTCTACGACGCGATGGTGAGACTGGCACAGGACTTTTCCATGCGCTATATGCTCGTCGACGGCCACGGCAACTTCGGCTCGGTCGACGGCGATCCCCCCGCCGCCTACCGTTACACGGAGGCGAGACTTTCCAAAATCTCCAACGAGATGCTGCGCGACATCGACAAGGAGACGGTCGACTGGGATCCGAACTTTGACGAGACGAGAAAAGAGCCGCGCGTGCTGCCATCCCGCTTTCCGAACCTGCTGGTCAACGGCTCGAGCGGCATCGCCGTCGGCATGGCCACCAACATCCCGCCCCACAACCTTGCCGAGGTCATCGACGCCTGTGTCTGTGTCCTCGACAATCCGGAGGCGGAGCTTGCCGACCTGATGAAATACATCAAGGGGCCGGATTTTCCGACAAGGGGAATCATCATGGGCCGCAGCGGCATCCGCCAGGCTTACCTGACCGGCCGCGGCCGCGTTGTGATCCGCGCGAAGACCGAATTTGAGGAGTACGGCCGCGACAGCCGAACCCGCATCATCGTCACGGAGCTGCCCTATCAGGTCAACAAGCGGCAGCTGATCAAGAACATCGCCGACCAGGTGCACGAAAAGCGCCTGGAGGGCATCTCCGATCTGCGCGACGAGACCGACCGCAACGGCATGCGCATCGTCATCGAATTGAAGCGCGACGCCAATCCCCAGGTCGTGCTCAACCGCCTCTTTTCCCAGACGGCCATGCAGTCGAGCTTTTCGATCAACATGCTGGCCCTGGTCAACAACCAGACCCAGCCGAAGATCCTCTCCCTGCGCCACATCCTCGACGAGTATCTGGCCTTCCAGGAGGAGGTCATCACCCGCCGCACGAAGTACGACCTGCGCAAGGCCGAGGAGCGCGCCCATCTGCTCGAGGGCCTGCTGATCGCCCAGGACAACATCGACGAGGTCATCCGCATCATCCGCTCGAGCTACGACAACGCCAAGCAGAACCTGATGGAGCGCTTCTCCCTCTCCGAGGTGCAGGCGCAGGCCATCTGCGATATGCGTCTGATCCAGCTGCAGGGGCTCAACCGCGAAAAGCTGGAGCAGGAGTATAAGGAGCTCGAGGAGAAAATCGCGTATTATAAAGAGCTGCTCGCCTCGCCGGAGATGATCCGCCAGGTGCTCAAGGAGGAGCTGATCGCGATCCGCGACAAGTACGGCGACGAGCGCCGCACCGAGATCCAGGACGTCGAGGACGAGATCGACATTGAGGACCTGATCGAGGAGAAGCAGTGCGTCTACACGCTGACCCACGGCGGCTATATCAAGCGCCTGCCCGTCGGCGAATACCGCGCCCAGGGCCGCGGCGGCCGCGGCGTCAGAGCCATGGCCACCAAGGACGAGGACTATACCGAGACGGTCTTTACCGCCTCGACCCACGACAACATTCTGCTCTTCACAGACCGCGGACGGGTCTATATCAAGAAGGGCTATCAGATCCCGGAGGCAGGGCGCAACGCCCGCGGCACGAACATCGTCAACATCCTGCAGATCGAGCCCGATGAAAAAATCAGCGCGATGATCTGCGGCCGCGGCATCGACATGGGCAGCTACCTCATCTTTGTCACGCGCAACGGCACGGTCAAGCGCATGGAGCAGTCCGCGCTGAAGAACATCCGCGCAAGCGGCATCCGCGCGCTGACGCTCGAGGAGGGCGACGAACTGATCTCCGTTCTGCAGACCGCGGGCGACGAGCAGGTCTTCATCGCCACCCACAAGGGCCTTGCCGTCTGCTTCAACGAGACCGACGTGCGCGCCACGGGCCGCACGGCCATCGGCGTGCGCGGCATCCGGCTGCGCGGCGGCGACTTCGTCGTCGGCGCCGGCGCCACCGGCGAGGGCAGAGACGTGCTGTCCATCACCGAAAAGGGCTATGGCAAGCGTACGGACATCGGCGAATACAGCGTCCACAGCCGCGGAGGCGTGGGCGTGAAGAACTATACCGTCACCGACAAGACCGGCGGCGTGGCCGCGATCAAGATGGTGGGCGAGGCGGACGACCTGCTCGTCATCACGAACGACGGCACGATCATCCGCACCCCGGTCGAGCGCATCTCGCGTCTTGGCCGCGCCACGCAGGGCGTGCGCGTTATGAGACTGTCCGAGGGCAGCCGCGTCATCGACATCGAGAAGACCGAGCCGGAGACGGAAGAGACCGACGCGGATGAGACCGCAGCCGAAACCGGGGAAGAATAAAAACCAAAACAGGACCGCAGGAAAGGAGTGCCGAACATGGACAACAGAAACAAGCAGCAGAAGCCGAAGAAAAAGGGTTCCGGCCTTTGGGCCTTTGTTATCCTCGCCCTGATCGCGTTCTTCAACACGGCAGACTTTGACGAGCTCAGCTATCGTATCAGCCGCTTTTTCCGCACGGGACGGCTTTCGCCGGACAGCGCCGTGTTTGTCATCGCTGCCGCGGTGATCCTTGCCGTCGTGCTTTTGCTCGTGACGCTCGCGCGCGCGAAGAAGGTGCGCGAGGCCAAACGCTTTGACGGCATCCGCTCGTTTGGCGGCGGCACCGCCAAAGCCCACTCCCACGACCAGGTGACCGGGTATAAGCTCGGCGCCGAGAGCGGCGAGGAGCACTGGAAGAAGCAGCTGGACGGCTTCCTGGCGGCCGGCATCATCGACCGCAGCGAATACCGCACGCTGCTTGAGCGCCGCCGGCGCTGAGTAGTTTCCCGTGTCTGGCTTCTATCTTCCAGAAGAACGGGGCTAGACACTGGAAACATAGTCAACAAATCAGCTGTCAAAAGAACGTATCATCTATGAAGTCTGTTGAAATCTATACCGACGGCGCGTGCAGCGGCAATCCCGGCCCGGGGGGCTGGGGCGCGATTTTGCGCTACGCCGGGCGGGAAAAGGAGCTCTCCGGCGCGGAGAAGCTGACGACCAACAACCGCATGGAGCTGCTGGGGGTCATCACGGCGCTCGAGGCCCTGAAGGAGCCCTGCGTGGTCGAGCTGTATTCCGATTCGAAATACGTCATCGACGCGCTTGACAAGGGCTGGGCCGTCAAGTGGCGGGCAAACGGCTGGAAAAAGCCGGACAAAAAGCCGGCGCTCAACCCCGACCTGTGGGAGCGGCTGCTCGCGCTCACGGAAAAGCATGAGCTGCACTATCACTGGGTCAAGGGCCACGCCGAGAACGCATACAACAACCGCTGCGACGCGCTGGCCGTCGCGGCAAGGGAGCGCATTGCGGGAGAGAGAGCTTGAACATCAACTACCACGATAAGCCGCTGAAAATCTTTATGGCCTATGTGTTTGCACACAAGGGCCTGTTTGCCATCGATATGGTCTGCGCGCTGGCCGTTGCGGTGATCGACCTAGTATTCCCCTACGTCTCGCGCACGGCGATGAACACGCTGCTGCCGCAGAAGCTGTTCATGACCTTTTTTGCCGTGATGGGCATCATGATCCTGGCCTATTTTCTCAAGAGCGTGCTGTACTATATCATCACGGTCGTGGGGCACCGCATGGGCGTGCTGACCGAGTCGGACATGCGCCGCGACATCTTCACGCACATGCAGGACCTCAGCTGCAGCTTCTACGACAAAAACCGCACCGGCGTGCTGATGAGCCGCATCACCTCCGACCTCTTCGAGGTGACGGAGCTGAGCCACCACGGGCCGGAGAACATCGTGATCTGCTCGCTCACGATCCTCGGCGCGCTCATCGTGCTCTTCACGCTGCAGTGGCAGCTGGCGCTCGCGCTGGCGGTACTTCTGCCGGTGTGCCTGTGGTTCACGCTCTCCCAGCGTCTGCGCATGAAGCGGGCCAACGTGGAGGTCAAGCGCAAGACGGCGGATATCTATTCCGCCATCGAAAGCAGCATCTCCGGCATCCGCACCGCCAAGGCCTTTGCCAACGAGCATGTCGAGCACGACAAATTCGAGGAGGCCAACGCCCTCTTCCGCGGCGCAAAGGTGGAATACTATAAGTCCATGGGCCTGTTCATGAGCGGGATGGAGTTTACCACCGGCATCATGCAGGTCGTGGTCATCACGGTGGGCGGGCTGCTGATCATGCAGGGGAAGATGGACTTTGTGAACCTGATCACCTTCTCGCTGTACGTATCGACCTTTGTCACGCCCGTGCGCAAGCTGGCTCAGTTTTCCGAGCAGTACATGCAGGGCGCGGCGGGCTTCGAGCGCTTTCTGGAGATCATGCGCACCGAGCCGGAGATCCGCGATAAACCCGGCGCCGGGACGATGCCGCCCGTCGAGGGACGCATCGAATACCGCGACGTCAGCTTTGCCTATTCCAACGGCATCCCCGTGCTCAGTCATATCAACCTCAGCGTCGAGCCGGGACAGTGCCTGGCGGTCGTCGGCCCCTCGGGCGGCGGCAAGACCACGCTCTGCCAGCTGCTGCCGCGCCTGTATGACGTGACGGGCGGCGCCGTGCTGGTGGACGGCCGCGACGTGCGGGACGTTACCCAGGCCAGCCTGCGCCGCTCGATCGGCATGCTGCAGCAGGACGTGTTTATGTTTGCCGGGACCGTGCGGGAGAATATCCGCTACGGCCGGGGCGACGCCACGGACGAGGAGATCGTCGCCGCCGCCATCCGCGCCGAGATCCACGACGAGATCATGGCCATGCCGAACGGCTATGACACCTATATCGGCGAGCGGGGCGTGATGCTCTCCGGCGGACAGAAGCAGCGCATTTCCATTGCCCGTATCTTTCTGAAAAATCCCAGGATCCTGATCCTGGACGAGGCCACCAGCGCGCTGGACACCGTGACCGAGCAGCGTATCCAGTCCTCGCTGGACGCGCTCTGCGAGGGGCGGACCAGCATCATCATCGCCCATCGCCTCTCCACCATCCGCAATGCCGACCGGATCGCCGTTATCGAGGGCGAAGGCGTCGTCGAGAACGGTACGCACGAGGAACTGATGAAAAAAGACGGTGTCTACGCCTCGCTCGTGCGGGCGCAGCGCTTTGGAGAGAGTAACGAAAAGGAGAAAGAGACATGCTGATGCTGAGAAAAGGCGGCCACCGCGATCTCGAGCGGTATTACGGCCTGATGGAGATCGACTTTGACAGCGAGGAGCTGCTGGGCAAGCTGGCGCTGCACCGGGCCATCTCCCGGGGCGACGCCGAACTGCTGATCGCCTATGACGAGGAAAGCTCGCTGGAGGTGGCCTATGCGCTGTGCTGCTGCCGTTCTCTGTACGGCTATGTGCTGCTCAAGTATATGGCGGTGTTCCCCTGGTACCGGGGCAAGGGGCTGGGGGTCCAGACCATGCGGCTGATCAACAAGCGTTACGCCGAGAAACAGGGCATCATCGCCGAGCTGACCGAATTCGACGATCCCGAGCCGGATCATCTCAAAAAGCTCTTCAAGTTCTTCTCGCGCTTCGGCTACAGCGAGATCGCAAGCGACTACCGCATCTCCGGCACGACGGCGCATGTGTTCGTCAAGCCTATCGCCGGGAAGGAGGACATCACGCCGGTCTACCACCGGGTGCTGGCGGACTATTACACCCGGATCCTCACACCCGCCGCCATGAGCCGGATGATCGACCTCAAGCCGGTGAAAAAGAGCGGGGAATAAGACAA
>CAMHER010000107.1 GCA_946184215.1 uncultured Clostridia bacterium
GCGCGCAACATGGTCACGGTCTACGGCATGAGCGAAAAGCTCGGCCCGATCACCTATGACAGCTCGGACCGCAGCATCTTCATCGGCCGCGACTTCGGCACGACCAAGAGCTATTCCGAGGAGACTGCCGCCCTGATTGACGAGGAGGTCAAGCGCATCTTCGACGAGGCCGCCGCCCGGTGCGAGGAGATCCTCTCCGAGCATCGCGACGAGCTGATCGCCATTGCGGAGTATCTGCTGGTCCACGAATCCATGGAGGTCGACGAGTTCAACTACTACTTCGAACACCACGAGTTTATGCCCGCCTCCGCGAAGGACGCGAAGAAGGCCGCGGCCGACAAGACGATCGAGCGCCCGGCGCGCAAGATCTCGATGATCGACGGCTATGCCGAGGAAAAGAAGGACGAGACGCCGTCTGCGGAAGCTCCCGCTGCCGAGGGAGAAACCTCGCCCGGGCAAAGGGCAGCGGACGAAAGCAAAGAAACAAAAGAATAAGCCCGAAAAAGGGCAAAAAAAAGCACCCGGATGGATCCGGGTGCTTTTGTATTTTCACAGCGCGGCGATCCTGGCGCCGTCGAGATCGGGCAAAAGTGCCCGCAGCTCCCAGCCGGGCAGCGCCATGGAAAGCGCCGTCTCCATGCGCGCCGGGAAATCCGGCCGGTCGGCCACGCACAGCAGCGTCGGCCCTGCGCCGGAGATACAGATCGCGGCCGCGCCGCACTCCTGCGCCTCGGCGCGGGCGGCGGAAAAGCCGTCGATCAGCGTCGCGCGGTAGGACTGGTGGAGGCGGTCATCCATGGCAAAGGAGAGCAATTCCGCGTCGCCGTCCTCCAGCGCGCGCAGCAGCAGCGCACCGCGGGAGACGTTGAATATCGCGTCCGTGCGCGAGACCGTTTCCGGCAAAACGCTGCGTGCCAGAGCGGTGGAAAGCTCAAAGGGCGGGATCAGCGCTGTAAAGAAGAGCCTGTCGCTGACAGGGAAGCGCCGCGTCACCGCCTGCCCGCCCGCCATGGCGGACACGCTCAGTCCGCCGTAGAGGGCGGGGGCCACATTGTCGGGGTGACCCTCTACCTCGGTGGCCAGCAGGAACAGCTCATCGCGGGAAAGATCGAGCCCGTGCAGCTCGTTGGCCGCCATGACGCCCGCGATGATCAGCGCCGCGGAAGACCCCAGCCCGCGCGAGACGGGAATAGACGTCTTTCCGAAGCGGATCGCCACGCCCCCGTCCTGGACACCGCAGCGCTCAAGCACGCGGCGGTAGGCGCGCAGAGCCAGGTTATCCTCGTTCCGGTAGGCCTCGCCGCAGCCGGAGATCTCCGTCTTCTCAGCGGGCTGAAAACTGATTTCATTATAAAGCTGCCAGGCGATGCCGAAGCTGTCAAAGCCCGGACCCAGATTGGCGGAGCTGGCAGGAACACGAACGATCATTCAGGACACCTCCGATAACTTCTTTTGAATATAGGGGATCATCTCATCGATCCCGATCACGTCCCGGTGCAGCACGCGCTTTTCCCGCAGCGCGGCAAGTCCCCGGGGCATCGGCACGCCGGTGAGGGCGGCAAGCGCCTCCATCTGTGCAAACTCGTCTCCCTCAGCCTGCGCGCCGATCGCGCCGAGCACCGCGCCGGGAAACTTGTAGGGCGAGGCGGTGGAGAGGATGACAAGCGGAGCGTCAGAGCGGCCGCTTTGCCGAAAGGCCTGCGCGGCGCGCACGGCCACGGCGGTATGCGGGTCGCAGAGATAGCCCTCCTCCCGCCAGAGCGCGCCGATCGTCTCCGCTCCCTCGGCGTCGGTACAGCAGCAGGCCGAAAACTCTCTGCGGAGCTTTGCCATCAGCTCCTCCGGAAAGCGGTAGAAGCCCTGCTTCGAAAGCTGCTCCATACAGGAGCGGACAAGAGCACAGTCCCCGCCGGAGACATAGTACAGCAGCCTTTCAAGGTTGGACGAGACGAGAATGTCCATCGACGGGGAAGCGGTGCGGAAGAAATCCCGCCGACGGTCGTAAACGCCGCTTTCAAAAAAGTCCGTCAGGACCCGGTTGGCGTTCGAGGCACAGATGAGCCGGCCCACCGGCAGACCCAGCTGCTTTGCCATCCAGCCCGCCAGGATATCGCCGAAATTGCCGGTCGGCACCACATAGTCAACCGGATCTCCCAGAGAGATCCGCCCCTCCCGGAGCAGCCTGGCATAGGCGATAAAGTAATAGCCCAACTGCGGGGCGAGCCGCCCGATGTTGATCGAGTTCGCGCTCGTCAGCGCCTGATGGCGCGCGGCAAGCGCAGCGTCGTCCGCCAGAGCGGCAAAGGCCTGCTTGACGCCGCGCTGGCAATCGTCAAAATTGCCGCGCACGGCGCAGACCGTAACGTTTGCCCCTTCCTGCGTGACCATCTGGGCGCGCTGGACGGCGCTGACGCCCTCATGGGGGAAAAAGACGAAAATGCGCGTGCCGGGCACATCGTGGAAGCCCTCAAGCGCGGCCTTGCCCGTGTCGCCGGAGGTAGCCGTCAGCACCACGCATTCGCCTGTCTCGCCCCTCTCTGCGCGGGCGGCGGAGACGAGCTGCGGCAGCATCGAAAGCGCCACGTCCTTAAACGCGGAGGTGGGGCCGTGAAACAGCTCCAGCACATAGTCGCCGCCCACCTTGACCAGCGGCGTCAGCTCGTCGCTCTCAAATTTCCCGGTATAAGCCTTCCGGACCAGCTCGTCCATGCCGCCAAGTCCCGGCAGCAGATGGGAGAGCAGCATGGTCTGGATCCCCAGCGCGTCCTTTTGCAGACAGAGGCGCCAGTCAAAGGCCTCACGGCCCAGCGCCGGGTCGACAAACAAGCCGCCGTCCGAGGCTATTCCGCGCAGGATCGCCTCCGGGGCGTCGGCCTGTGCGCCGCCGCGGGTACTCACATAAACCATGACACGTCACTCCCTCTTGGTTTTTATGCCCAATATCATACGCTAAATCCACAAAGAATTCCAGCCTTTTGTGGAAAAGGAAAGAAAGGCTTGCTTTTTGGCATGGCCTTATGATACACTGTTCGCGTACAAAAAACAAGTGTCTTTTTCTCGCGGATTCAAAAAAGAGAGAGGGAAAAGAAAAATGAGAGTTTCGGTTTTGGGATACGGTACCGTCGGCGTCGGCGTCTGCGAGATGCTGGAGAAGGCGGAGGGGCTGGAGCTGCGAAAGGTGCTGGTGCGCCCGGGCAAGGCGGACAAGCCCTTCAAGGTTACTTCCATAGAGGAGATCTGCGCCGATCCGGAGACGGACGCGGTGGTGGAGGTCATGGGCGGTGTCGAACCGGCCTTCAGCTTTGTCTCCGCCGCGCTGCGCGCGGGTAAGCATGCAGTCACGTCCAACAAGGCGCTGGTGGCCGCCCACGGGCCGGAGCTGGCAAGGCTGGCGGCGGAGAAAGGCGTGGGCTTCCTCTTCAGCGCGGCCTGCGGCGGCGCGGTGCCCTTTCTGCACAACCTGGCCCTTGCCGCGGAGAGCGACCGGATCGTGTCCGTGGGCGGCATCCTCAACGGCACCACCAACTTCATGCTCGACGCGATGCAGCGCCGCGGCATGGATTATGCCGACGCCCTGAAAGAGGCACAGTCTCTCGGCTATGCCGAGGCCGATCCCACAGCGGACGTCTCCGGCCTTGATGCGCTGCGCAAGATCATGCTGGGCTGTGCCGTGGCCTATGACAAGCTGCCGTGCGAGGGCTTTTCGCTGGAGGGGATCGAGTCGGTCACAGCCGACGATGTGCAGCATTTCCGCGCAAAGGGTCTGGTGCTGCGGCTGCTGGTCAGCGGCGGACTGAATGAGCGGGGGACGCTCTATGCCTTTGTCCAGCCCTGTCTGCTGCCCGCCTCCTCGCCGGAGGCCTCGGTGCTGAAAAACTTCAACATGGCCAAATACCGCGGCGAAAACGCGGGGGACATCCTTTTCATCGGCCAGGGCGCGGGCCGCTACCCCACGGCCTCGGCCGTGCTGCGCGATCTGTCCGACATCGCCCACGGGCGCAGAGAAATGATGAAGAGCTCCTGCGTGCGCGTCGCGGCGGACAACAGCGCGGTTGAAAAGCGCTACTATGTCCGCCTGGACGCTGCGCTGTCCGACTGTCTGCCCTTTGCGGAAAAGGAAATCGACGGCGCGCTTGCGCGCGGGGTGACAAAGGCCATCCCGGTCACGGAAATGCATGCAAAGGCAAAGATGCTGCGCGAGCGCGGCGCTGCGGTCTTTTTTGCCGCCATGGAGGAATAAGCGATGCTCAAAGCGGTAAAGTTCGGCGGCTCCTCCGTCGCCGGCGCGGAACAATTCAAAAAAGTAAAAAGTATAATAGAAGCGGATCCCTCGCGGCGCATTGTCGTGGTGTCGGCGGCGGGCAAGCGGAGCGCGGACGACCACAAGCTGACCGATCTGCTCTACCTCTGCCACGCGCATCTGACCTACGGTGTCTCCTGTGACGAGATCATGCAGACCATTGAGCAGCGCTTCGAAGAGATTCGCAGAGATCTGGGCCTGTCCTATGACGTGAAGGGCGGGATGGAGGCGCTGCGCGCTCGACTGAACCGGGACATGAGCGTCGACGAGCTGGTCTCCCGCGGCGAGTATTTCACCGCCCGCCTGATGGCCGAATACCTGGGCTTTGCCTTTGTGGACGCGGCGGATTGCATTTTCTTCGGCTTTGACGGCCAGCTTGACCGGGAAAAGACCGACCGGGCCATTGCCGCCGCCTTCTCGGAGCACGGCAGGATCCTGATCCCCGGCTTCTACGGCCGCCTGCCCACCGGCAAGATCAAGGTCATGAGCCGCGGCGGCAGCGACATCACCGGCGCCCTGGCCGCGGCGGCGGCGAATGCCGACGTGTATGAGAACTGGACGGACGTCTCCGGCATCCTGATGGCCGACCCCCGGATCGTGAAGGACCCCCGGCCCATTTCCAAGGTCACCTATGCCGAACTGCGGGAGCTGGCCTTTATGGGCGCCTCGGTCATGCACGAGGAGTCGATCCAGCCGGTCAAGGAAAAGGGGATCGCGCTGAACATCCGCAACACCAACCGCCCGGAAGATCCCGGAACGCTGATCGTGGGCGACGCGGATGACCGTGACGACGGCGAGCGCTTCATCACCGGCATCGCGGGCAAGCGCAACTTTACGATCATCACGGTGACCAAGCGCAACATGAACGCCAACCACACGCTCTGCCAGGCGCTGGAGATCATGGACCGCTACCACGCTCCGGTGGAGCATATCACGCTGGGGCTCGACAGCTTCGCACTGGTCTCCGGCTCAAATGCCATGGGCGACGCACTCTACGACGTGCTGGCCGATATCCGCAAGACCTGCCGCCCGGACGATGTGCGCGTGCAGGACGACATTGCGCTGGTAGCGGCTGTCGGCCGCAAGATGAGCTCCCGCCCCGGCATTTCCGGACGGCTGTTCAGGGCGCTGGGCGACAGCGGCGTCAACATCCGTACCATCGCTCAGGGAGCCGACGAGCTGGCGATCACCGTCGGTGTGGACAACAAGGACTTTGAAACCGCGATCCGCGTGCTGTACGACGGCTTCGCGCTTTGAGGAAAGGAGCAGTTAATCATGAAAAAACTCAAAATAGGCGTGCTCGGCGCCACCGGTGCCGTCGGACAGGAGATGCTCAAGATCCTGGAGGAATACGACATCCCCGTGGAGGAGCTGCGTCCCCTGGCCAGCGCGCGCAGCGCGGGCAGCCTGATACGCTTCAAGGGGCAGGACGTGGCCATTCAGGCTGCGTCGGACGAGAGCTTTTCCGGGCTGGACTTCGTGCTCGGCGCGGTCGAGGGCGATATGTCCCGCCGCTTCGCGCCCGCGATCCGGAAGAGCGGCGCGGTGTACATCGACAACAGCTCCGCCTTCCGGCTCGAGCCGGATGTGCCGCTGGTCGTACCCGAGATCAACGGCGCGGACGCCTTTGAAAACAAAGGCGTTATCGCAAACCCCAACTGCTGCACGATCATCGCGCTGATGGCCGTGGCGGGCATTGAAAAGCTCTCTCCCATTGAGAAGATGATCGTCTGCACCTACCAGGCCGTCTCCGGCGCGGGGCAGGCGGGCATCGCGGAACTGAACGAGCAGATGACAGCTCTGGCGAACGGAAAGGAGCCGGAGGTCAAGACCTTTGCAGCCCAGATCGCCATGAACGTCATCCCCTTCATCGACGCGCCCTATGGCAACGATTACACCAAGGAAGAGATGAAGATGCAGAACGAGGGCCGACGGATCCTGCACAGCCCCGAGCTGAAGGTCAACTGCACCTGCGTGCGCGTGCCGGTCATGCGCTCTCACTCCATCGCTGTGACGCTGCACACCAAAGAGAAGGTGTCCGTCGAGGCGGCCAAGGCTGCCGTTGCCGCCTTCCCGGGCGTACGGCTGATCGAGGACTATGAGGGCCGCTGCTACCCCACGCCGCTGGACACCACGGACCAGGATCTGGTCTGGGTCGGCCGTATCCGCCAGGATCTGACGGACGAAAACGGCCTGACGCTCTGGTGCTGCGGCGACCAGATCCGCAAGGGCGCGGCCAGCAACGCCGTGCAGATCC
>CAMHER010000108.1 GCA_946184215.1 uncultured Clostridia bacterium
CATCTTCCTTTTTGTTGCCAACCCTGCCAGCCAGATGCCCAAATCAGTTTTTTGAATAAAACTGTCTTATGAACACCCGGCTAAGGGGCGGCGCTGCTTGTATGGAAGTTTATTGATGCTGGGCATGCCAATCGCTGTAATCAGCCTGGCCGTCCGGGCCGCTGTAGCTTCCGTCGATCTTGCTCATGGCGCGCAGATAATCCTCGCTGCCTTCCTCATACGGTGTCGGGCGGAAATCGTTGTAAGTTGTCTTGGGACGACGAACCGCGGCGGAAAGGTTCGGATCGGTCACAGGCAGACTGCTGACACAGCAGGGGATGACGGTGTAATCGGCTATGCTCACCGTGCCGTCACCGTCGCGCTGAACCGTCAGCTGGACAATGGCGGTATCCTGATCCGTCGGCATGGAAGAGCCGCCAAAAATAAAGTTGCCCATGGAGTAAAGGATCAGCCCGCCGTTATACTCCTCAATAGGCTGCAGACAATGGGGGTGCGAGCCGTAGATGATATCCGCGCCCTCATCGATGCAGCGGCGGCAGATCCGGCAGGTCTCGGGCGTCTTTTCCTCCGGATAGTAGTTCAGCTCGATTCCCATATGGAAGGCGCAGATGATCAGGTCAGGATCCTGCTCCTTCAACGCGTGGATCGCGGCAACGGCCTTTTCCTCATCGGGGCGATAGTCGCCGTAGGAGGCGTTGTGCTGGCAGTAGATGCCAAGCCTCAGACCGCTGGGGGTCGTCACGATCTGTGCTTCGTCGTTCTTTCCGAAAGGAATCCCGTATTCCTCCAGCGTGGCCCAGGTGTCCCGCTTGCCGGCCTCATGGAAATCCTCGGTGTGGTTGTTGGCCGTTGTGACAAAGTCGACGCCGCCTTCCAGCAAAATGTTGGCGGAAGTCGTCGGTGCGCGGAAGGAGAAGGTCTGGATCGAGGAGAGCCACTGATCCGAGAAGGTGCACTCCAGGTTGCCGATCGTGTATTCATCGTCGTCAAAGTACTGTACGACATTGGAGAAGGGATATCCGAAGTCGCCATTCATCGTGCCTTCAAAATCCACAGGCACGCCGGGGGAACCGGTCAGCGTGAGGTCACCGATAAAGCTGATGGTAAAGGTTTCCGGCTCGGGCTCCGGCGTGGGCTCCGGCGTCGGTTCCGGCGTGGGTTCGACCGCGGCTTCCGGCGTCGGTTCCGGCACGGAAACAACGGGCGCTGCGCCCTCGACTGCGGGGGTCCCTTCGTTGACATCAGGGGAGAGAAGAGAACCGGACAGATCCGAGCGCATAAAAACAAGAAAGCCGAGCAGGGCGACGGCGCACAGCAGGGCAAGCGTACCAAACAGCTTTTTCATCTATTTCTAACCTCATTGCAGATACTGTCGTTTTAAGACGCAGATATTATATAGAAGTTCCCGGGAGAAAGCAAGAGCGGAAAGTTATTTTTCCCTTTCTGCGCAAAAAAACACCGGCTTTCCAAAAAGGAAAGCCGGTATGATCGATAAATGCTCAAAGCAGACCGCTCTGGGTGAAAATCGGAGCAAAAACAAGCGCGACGACCGTCATCAGCTTGATGAGGATGTTGATCGAGGGACCCGAAGTATCCTTGAACGGATCGCCGACCGTGTCGCCGACGACAGCGGCCTTGTGCGCGGGAGAACCTTTGCCGCCGTTATGGCCCTCTTCAATATATTTCTTGGCGTTGTCCCAGGCACCGCCGGCGTTGGACATATAGATGGCAAGCAGAACGCCCGTGACCAGCGATCCGGCCAGCAGGCCGCCGAGCGCCTCGGTACCCAGCAGAATGCCGACGAGCAGGGGACAGATTACGGCCATCAGACCGGGGACGACCATCTGGTGCAGCGCAGCCTTGGTGGAGATGGAAACGCAGGAGCTGTAATCCGGCTTGGCCTCGCCGTCGAGAATACCGGGAATCTCACGGAACTGGCGTCGGACCTCTTCGATCATCTTGTAGGCCGCTTTGGACACGGAATCCATCGTCAGGGCGGAGAAGGCAAAGGGGAGCATGCCGCCGATCAGAAGGCCGATCACGACCTCGGGGGAGAGCAGGTTGATACTGCCGAGCTTGACCTGGTCGGCGTAGGAGACGAACAGCGCCAGGGCGGTCAGGGCGGCGGAGCCGATGGCAAAGCCCTTGCCCATGGCGGCAGTGGTGTTGCCTACGGCGTCAAGCTTGTCTGTGATCTCGCGGACGTGGGGATCGAGACCGCTCATCTCGGCAATGCCGCCGGAGTTGTCGGCGATGGGACCGTAAGCATCAACGGCGACGGTAATGCCTGTCGTCGAGAGCATGCCGACCGCGGCGAGCGCGATGCCGTAGAGGTTGCCGGTGGCCATATAGGAGATGTAGATGCCGACGGAGATCAGCACGATCGGCACCCAGGTGCTCTGCATGCCGACGGCGATGCCGCTGATGATCGTTGTGGCGGAGCCGGTCTCAGACTGGTCTGCAATACGCTTGACAGACTTGTAATCTTCGGAGGTGTAGACCTCGGTGACCTTGCCGATGACAAGACCGACGATCAGTCCGGCGACGATGGAAAAGGCACAGAAGAAGCCGCCGAAGAAAAGCTTGCTGAATACCACGGCCGCGACGGCGACCAGCGCCGAGGAGACATAGGAGCCCATCTTCAACGCCGAATGCGGGTTGGAATCGTCCTTCCCGCGGACAAAGAACGAGGCAATGACAGAGGCAAAAATGCCGATGGCGGCGATCACGAGAGGGAAGAGCGCGCCGGCGTTGGCAAAGCTCTCGTGCAGGCTCGCGCGCATCGTGACGCCCAGCGTCAGTGCCGAGACGATCGCGCCCACATAGGACTCGAACAGGTCTGCGCCCATGCCGGCCACGTCGCCGACGTTGTCGCCGACGTTATCGGCGATAACGGCAGGGTTGCGGGGATCGTCCTCGGGGATACCGACCTCGACCTTGCCCACCAGATCGGCGCCGACATCGGCCGCCTTGGTGTAAATGCCGCCGCCGACGCGGGCAAAGAGCGCAATGGAAGAAGCGCCGAGAGAAAAGCCGAACATGGAGCTGATGTTGCCGGTAATGTAGATCAGGCTGCAGCCGAGCAGGCCGAGACCCACGACGCACATGCCCATGACCGAGCCGCCGGAAAAGGCGATCGACAGGGCGCGGTTCATGCCGCTTTGCATGGCGGCGTTTGCCGTACGCACATTAGCCCGGGTGGCAACCCTCATGCCAAAGAAACCGGCGGCGATGGAGAAGAGAGCGCCGATGAGAAAGCACACGGCCGTTCCGAGGTCGATAAAGACCGCGATCAGGGCAAAGAGCACAACAATAAAGATCGCGAGGATCCGGTATTCCGACATCAGGAAGGCGTTGGCGCCTTCGGCGATGGCGGAAGCGATCTCCTGCATCCTGTCGTTGCCGGCGGGAGCCCTGGAGACATATAACGCCTTATAGGCGGCAAACAGCAGGGCGACGAGGGAGAGTACAGGCGCAAGCCATACCAAGAATTCCATTTTCTTTCTCCTCTCAAAAAAGAATGATAAAGAGAATCGCTCCTCTTTACTTTGGCTATTTTAACCTATTTACGCCGTTCCTTCAAGGCATAAAGCCCGACTAATCATGCAATTTTAACAAATTTATGGAAAACAACGAAAAAGAAATGTGTATAACAGGGCATTTTGGCAAGATGCACAAGCCCAAAAAAGAGGCTGCTTTGAAAAAAGAACAGAATAGCCGGAAAAGCTTTCGGATAAATTCTTTTTTAAAGCTTTAAGGAGGTTTTGCACCCGGTTGAAAACATTTTCCGCTTTCTCTCGCAGCCCATCCGCGCCTGAAGCCTCTGCGCCCTGATCCGGCGGAGAAATTGGAAAAATCGTCCGTTTTTTTTCGAGCAAACTTGACGATACGGGAAAAAATATATACAATGAAAAAGAACCATTTACCATAAAGGAGAGCTGTCATGGACAACAAGCTTATGCAGTATATCCCCAAGGATGATATTTATCTGTTCAATACCGGCAACGCGCAGAAAGCATGGCTCTGCTTCGGCTGCCATTACATACCCGAGATCGACATGCACCGCTTCATCGTGTGGGCGCCGAACGCACGCGGCGTAAGCGTCGTCGGTGACTTCAACGGCTGGGATCCCTCCGCAACTCCCATGGAGTGGGTTGAAGGCGGCGTTTGGGTCGCTTTTGTGGAAAACATCGGTCTTGGCGGGCTCTACAAATATGCTGTGACACAGGCAAACGGAAACCTTGCCTGGAAGAGCGACCCCTTCGCCGCCTGGGGACAGAACGGCAGCGATACCGCCTCCATGGTCTATGATGACCACTATGACTGGACAGACGGGGCCTACATGAAAAAGCGGGAAAAGCGCGATTTTATGCACAGCCCGATGAGCATCTACGAGCTGCATGCCGGCTCCTGGAAGCCCTTCAGCTACCAGCGCGCCCAGTATCGCGATCTGGCGGACATGCTGGCGGAATACTGCAAGGAGATGGGCTATACCCATGTCGAGCTGATGCCCTTGATGGAGTATCCGTATGATGCCTCCTGGGGCTATCAGGTCACGGGCTACTTTGCGCCGACCTCCCGCTATGGCAGACCGGAGGACTTCGCCTATCTCATTGACCGCCTGCACCGCGACAACATCGGCGTGATCATGGACTGGGTGCCGGCACACTTCCCGCGTGACGAGCACGGCCTTGCCAATTTTGACGGCACCCCCTTGTTTGAATGCAAGGAGCGCCGCATGGCAGAGCACCCGGAGTGGGGCACGCTGATCTTTGACTATGCCTCCAGTCAGGTACAGAGCTTCCTGATCTCCTCAGCCTGCAAGTTCTTTGAGGAATATCACATCGACGGGATTCGTGTGGATGCGGTCAGCTCGATGCTGTATCTTAACTACGGCCGCCGTGACGGTGAATATACACCCAACCGCGAAGGAGGTTATGTAAACCTTGATGCGGTTTCCTTCCTGCAGAAGCTCAACCGCACGATCCTTGTCAACTATCCCGGAGCGATCACGATCGCGGAGGAGTCTACAGCCTTCCCTCTGATCACGGCCCCGCCCGAGAACGGGGGACTTGGCTTCTGCTTCAAGTGGGACATGGGCTTCATGCACGACACGCTGGACTATATGCAGCTTGATCCCTATTTCCGCAGCTTCAACCACGACAGGCTGACCTTCTCGATGATGTACACCTTCTCCGAGAACTATATTCTGGCCTATTCCCATGACGAGGTCGTGCACTGCAAAAATTCCATGATCAACAAAATGAGCGGCGATTATGACCAGAAGTTCGCCTCGCTGCGTACGCTCTACGGCTATCAGTATGCCCACCCGGGCAAGAAGCTGACCTTTATGGGCGGCGAATTCGGCCAGTTTATCGAATGGAACTGGCAGCAGCCGCTCGACTGGCTTCTGCTGGATTACCCCAAGCACGAAGCGCTGCGCCAGTATTGCCGCGAGCTCAACCACCTTTATACGAAGGAGGATGTTTTCTATCGCTGTGACAATTCCTGGGACGGCTTCCGCTGGCTGAACGTCAACGACCGCGACAGAAGCACCATCGCTTTCCTGCGCACTTACCCCGGTGCGGAGAGCGGCGTTGTCTGTGTCTGCAACTTTACGCCGAACCGTTACGATGAATTCGTCATCGGCCTGCCGGAGAGCGGCACACTGCACGAGATACTCAACAGCGACGACGAGCGCTTCGGCGGCAGCGGCGTGAAGAATAAAAACAGAATCTACAGCCATCACGTCGGATTCCTGGACATGGAGTATTCCGCCCGCATCACCGTGCCGCCCATGTCCTGTGTCTATTTCCGATACAGACCCAAAAAGCACAGCAAAAAATGAACCGGAACTGCGTAATGAGCGCAGAGAGGAAAGGATAGGAAAATGAAAAAGGAATTTCGTGATTTGTTAAAGGAAAAAGGAAGAAAGACCATGCCGAACGTGCTGCTGGCCTCGGCCGAATGCGCGCCGCTCTCCAAGACAGGCGGGCTGGCGGACGTGGTCGGCACGCTGCCGAAGGCGCTGGCCAAGCTCGGCGTGGACGCGCGCGTCATTACGCCCTATCACCGCGTGATCAAGCAGAAGTACGCAAATCAGGTCGAGCACATGTTCACCATCCGCTGCTATCTCGGCTGGCGCAGCTGCTATGTCGGGATCGAGCGCCTGGTTCTCGACGGCGTGATCATCTATCTGGTGGATAACGAGCAGTATTTCGGCGACAGGATCTACTACGGCGGCTACCCCGAGGGCGAGCAGTACTCGTTCTTCTGCCGCGCCGTGCTGGAGGCAATCCCGCTTCTGGACTTCATGCCCGACGTGATCCACTGCAACGACTGGCACACCGCCATGCTGCCGATGCTGGCCCGCACCCAGTATCAGGGCCGCCAGCAGGACGGCATCCGTTATCTGCTGACAATCCACAACATTGCCTTCCAGGGCAAGTTCGGCTTTGATTATGTGCAGGAGCTGCTCGGCATCGACCCGAAATACTATACGCCGGAG
>CAMHER010000109.1 GCA_946184215.1 uncultured Clostridia bacterium
AAGGTCTCGCGGCTGACGAGCACCCGCGCCCCGGCGACGGCCGTGCGCCGCGTGGGCGGCTTTTCGCCGACGTCGACCATTCTGGCGCGCCCCTCGTCGTTGAAGTGTGTAAAATCAGAGCCGTTCTGCATCTTCCCTCACCCGCCTATCGTGTTCATATTCCGTCCGGCCTGACTGCGGTTTTGATAGGAAAGCTCGCCGTGCCATTCCGGCTTTGAGAGCATCGCCGTGCGAAACTGTTCCCGCATCCCATCGCGGTCAAGACCCTTGATGGAAAACTCCGCCTTGCCGTGCAGGCAGGGCTTGAGTTTGCCGTCCGCTGTCAGACGGATCCGGTTGCACGCGGCGCAGAAGTGGCTGGAAAGCGGGCTGATCAGCCCGATGCGTCCCTGGGCGCCGGGCAGACGATACAGCCTGGCAACGCCGCCGTCCGGCGATTCCTTTTCCAGTTCCGGCAGGGCCTGCAGCACACGCTCGCAGGGAATGAAGGCCTCCGGGCCGAAATCGCCGCTGTCATACATGGGCATCAGTTCGATAAAACGCACATCCACCGGCCAGCGGCGGGTCAGGCCGGCAAGCGGGGCGATTTCGTCATCGTTGAAGCCCCCGATCAAAACAGCGTTGAGTTTGATCTTGTCATACCCTGCGTCAAGGGCCGCCTCGATGCCGTCGATCGCCTGATTCAGAGAACCGATGCGCGTGATATAGCGGTATTTTTCCTCGCTGAGGGTATCGAGGCTGATGTTCAGCCGCCGCACCCCCGCTTCCCGCAGCGGACGCGCCAGCTCGGGAAGGCGTGTGCCGTTGGTCGTGATGCAGACCTCCCGGATCCCCGGCACCGCGGCCGTCCGCTCGCAGATCGAGACGATGTTCTTTTTGACCAGCGGCTCACCGCCGGTGATGCGCAGCTTCGTCACCCCCAGCTCCGCCGCCGTCTCGACAGCGAGAACGATCTCTTCCTCCGTGAGCATCTCGTCGTGCTCTTTTTTGCACACGCCCTCCGCGGGCATGCAATAGCGGCAGCGCAGATTGCACAGCTCCGTCACGCTGAGGCGGAGATAGCTGATTTCTCTTCCGTATGTGTCTTTCATCTCTTGCCTCCACTCTGATGGCTTTCGTCTCCCGGCGGCTTGCGCACGCCCGATACGAGGCAGCAGTTTTCCGATATACCGTATTGTAACGCTAAACGATTCCCTCCGTCAAGACGGTGAAAAGAGGGTCAAAGCAGCGGTGCGATCAGCTTCATGACCGCGCCGATCACTCGGCGCGATAGTTTTTCGTGCTTCAGCTCTTCCTCCGTAATCTCGCGCGAACAGGCAAGCGTGTTCAGGAAATCCGCCTTGATTGCGCCGATGCACGGCGTGCCGGCCAGATAGCTGCCGCACTCGAAGTGGTGATAGAGGCTGCGGTAATCCAGATTGACGCTGCCCACGACCGCCTTGCAGTCGTCGCTGACAAAGCTTTTGGCATGCAGGAAGCCCGGCGTGTATTCCCAGATCCGGACGCCGGAGGCCATCAGTGATTTGTAGTGCCGCTTGCCCAGATACCAGACCATCGGTTTATCCGGGATGCCCGGAAGAAGCAGGCGCACGTCCACGCCCCGGTCTGCGGCGAATTTCAGTGCCGATTCCAGCTCGCCGTCCAAAATCAGATACGGCGTCATGATATAAACGTAATCCTCTGCCGTGTTGAGAATATCCTCATAGACCATTTTTCCGGTGCGGTAGGCGTCCAGCGGCGAGTCGGCATAGGGGATAACAAAGCCCTGCGCCGCAGGATCGCTTTCCTCCCCCGCCGGGGCGCTGAGATAGGCAGAAGCGTCCTCCGTCTCCTTCTCGTCAAGATTCCACATCTCCAGGAACATCGACGTAAAACTGCGCGCAGCACTGCCGGAGAGCATCACGGCACTGTCCTTCCAGTGGCCGAAGCGTGAGCGGCGGTTGATGTATTCATCGGACAGGTTCACCCCGCCGTTGAAGGCCACCTTTCCGTCTATGACCATGATCTTACGGTGATCGCGATAGTTATACGCCGAGGTGATGAAGGGCTTGAGCCGCAGCCAGACTTTGCAGCGGATCCCGAGCTCCTCCAGCCGCCTGGGATAAAACCGGGGCATCGAACCCATTTCGCAGGTGCCGTCGTACATCACGCGCACTTCGACCCCTTCGGCGGCCTTGCGGGCCAGCACTTCCAGGATTCTGCCCCACATGGCGCCCTCCCGGATGATAAAATATTCCAGAAAGATAAAATGCTCCGCCTTCTCCAGCTGGCGCAGCATTTCCGGGAATACCTCGTCACCCAGCGGGAAATAGCGCACGGCGGTGTCCCGGTAGACGGGATCGTGCATCGTCTTGTAAAGATAACGCGCCAGCGAAGCGGATTCCGGCTGCAGCTGTCCCAGCGCTGTGAGCGCGTCCCCGTCCTGCTGCATACGGGCAAGGTTTTTTTCGTCGATATCGTGCAAACGCATTTTCACCGCACGGTTGCCGGGATCGGTCTGCATCCACAGGTACAGCAGCACACCGAAAAACGGGGCGACGACAATAAACAGCATCCAGGCCAGCTTATAAGTGGGATCCTTGCCGTCGTTGAGCATATAGATGAGAACGACAAAAACAAACAGCGTCTGTCCGCCGACAAAGTATTTCGTCACAAGCTCGCCGAAATAGACCCACATTACAAGGGTGACGGCCGCCTGAATCAGCAGAAACAGGATGACAAGTCCGGTGCGGCTGAAGATCATCGACAAAAAGCCGCGCTTCCAGCGGCCTTCGAGACTGATGCCGTTTTCGTCGATTTTGATTTTTTCCCTACGCACACGCCGCCCTCCGTTCCTGTCGGTATATATGAAATAATATAACCGGAAATCCTTGAAAATTCAAGGAGCAAGCAATCCCGCTCCCTTTCGTCTCAAACGGAGATTTTTTTCTTGTGAAATCGGCTGCAAAGTGGTATCGTATACTGGTATTGAAAAGGAAGTGAAGCAAATTGAAAATCGTTGTTTTAGGCGGCGGCATCTCTACCGAACGCCACGTTTCGCTGGTGACCGGAACCTCGGTATGCAAAGCGCTGCGCTCGCTTGGCCACAAGGCGATTTTTGTGGATATGTTCCTCGGTCTGGAGAATTACAGCGGCTCTCTTGAGGCCGCTTTTGACGCGCCGGACGGTTTCTGCGGCAGCGTCGCCATTGAAAAGACCGCGCCGGATCTTGCCGCCGTGCGCGCCTCCCGCGCCGATCACGGTCCCAGTCGTCTGGGAAAAAACGTGCTCGCGGTCTGTGCGCTGGCCGACTGCGTGTTTCTCGGTCTGCACGGCGCCGACGGCGAGGACGGAAAGATCCAGGCCGCCCTCGATCTGCTGGGCGTGCCCTATACCGGCTCGGACTATCTCGGCAGCGCGATGGCCATGGACAAGGCCGTCGCCAAGCGCATTATGGACAGCTGCGGCGTGCGCACGCCCAAGTGGTGCGAGCTGCGCTATACCGAGGGCGATATTCCGCGTCTGGCTGAAGAACTCCCCGTTCCCTGCGCCGTCAAGGTGGTCAACGGCGGCTCGTCAATCGGCGTTCAGCTGCCCGATACACGCGAGGAACTGGAAAAGGCCCTGCGTGAGCTGCTCTCTTTCGGCAGCCGCGTGGTCGTGGAGGAAAAGATCGTCGGCCGCGAGCTGACGGTGCCGGTGCTGGGCGACAAGGCCCTCTGCCCCATCGAGATCGTCCCGCCCGAGGGCTCGACCTTCGACTATGTGGCGAAGTATCAGAGCGGCAGCGAGGGCGCACGGGAGATCTGCCCCGCGCCGATTACGGAAGAAGAGCGGGCTCTTCTCGGCGACAGCGCGCTGCGCCTTCACCGGGCCTTGGGTCTGGCCGTCTATTCCCGCGCGGATTTTATCCTTGACAGGGACGGAAAAGCCTGGTGTCTTGAGGTCAACACGCTCCCCGGCATGACGCCCAACAGCCTGATTCCGAAAGCCGCCGCCGTCGAGGGGCTGAGCTACGCCGAGCTGTGCCAGCGCATAGTGGAGCTGAGTCTGGAGGCCAGAGGCATCAAAGGCGCCTGATTCTTTTGTTGTTCACAAATTTGTGATGTATTCCCCCCACATTGTGGTAAACTTTTCTTAACGAAAGAATACTTATCAGGTGAGTGGCCGCATGAAAGATCGCATGTCACAATTTTTATACAACGCCAGGCAGCGCGCCGCCAGCTTTATGGCGGGACGGAACGGCAACGACGGATTCAATCTCTTTCTCCTGGTCTGTGAGCTTATTCTGCTCCTTTTGGCCGCTTTACTGGGCAGCTGGCTTTACCTGCCCGCGCTGGCGTTGCTGGTGTATATCTATTTTCGCATGCTCTCACGCAATGTTTACAAGCGTCAGGATGAAAACGGACGCTATTTGCGGGCAAAATATAAGATCCAGTCGCGTCTGCGCCTGATTGCTGAGCGCTGGAAGCAGCGCCGCGACTACAAGTTTTTCGTCTGTCCGGCCTGCCATGCCACGCTGCGCGTACCCAAGGGCCGCGGCAAGATCCGCATTGTGTGCCGCAAGTGCGGCAATTCCTTCACCGGAAAGTCCTGATGTTTGGCTATCTCACTGCCCGCACGGATCTGCTGGACGAAGACCGCATAAAGCGTTACAAAGCCTGCTATTGCGGGCTTTGCCGCTCTTTGCGCAGCCGTCACGGCCTGTCCGCCGGTCTGACGCTGAATTTCGACATGACGTTTCTCGTGCTGCTGCTCTCCTCTCTCTATGAACCGAAGGAGAAAAGCGGCCATGATCCCTGCCTTGTCCACCCGCTGCGTCCGCGCAGCTGGTTTTCCGACGAGTTTACCGATTACGCCGCCGATATGAACGTCGCCCTTGGCTATCTCAAGTGCCTTGACAACTGGGAGGACGACGGCAGCGTGCTCTCCGCCGCCGAGGCGGGGCTTCTCAGGCGTGCCTATAAAGAGATCAGCCTGCGCTATCCGCGCCAGTGTCTGGCCATGGAAGAGTCCCTGCGGTTCCTGTCACAGATCGAAAAGGAGAACCGGGAGGCGCCGGATGAAGCCGCCGCGGCCTTCGGCCTTCTGATGGGCGAGCTGT
The DNA here is from genome assembly GCA_946184215.1 of uncultured Clostridia bacterium. Taxonomy (GTDB): domain Bacteria; phylum Bacillota; class Clostridia; order Oscillospirales; family Oscillospiraceae; genus Limivicinus. Next base: position 5,084 of record CAMHER010000109.1, read on the forward strand.
TCGATCTGCGCGGCGACCGCTGGAGCGGCGATCTGCGTTTGATGGGTGAAGAGCTCGGGCGTTTTTTGTATATCATGGACGCCTGCATGGACTTGGACGCCGACACCCTGCGCGGCCGCTACAACCCTTTTCGGCGCTATTACGGTCTCGACAACGCCGCGCGCTTCCGTGAGATCCTGCAGATGTTCCTGGGCTCGTGTCTGCGCGCCTATGACCGCCTGCCGCTCGTGCAGGACAAGGATCTGCTGGACAACATTCTCTGTGCCGGCGTATGGGCGCAGTTCGACAAAAAATTTTTGACGGAACGGGAAGGATCCTCCGATGTATCAGGACCCGTATAAAGTCCTCGGCGTCTCGCCCGATGCCAGCGACGAGGAGATCAAAAAAGCATATCGCGATCTTGCCAAGCGCTATCACCCGGACATGAACCCGGGCGATGCCTCCGCCGCGGAAAAGATGAACGAGATCAACGACGCCTATGACCGCATCAAGAGCGGCGATACGGCTCCCTCCCCTGCCGCCGGCGGCGGAACGGCATATCAGTCTTACGGCACGCAGGATCCCTTCGGCTGGGGCGCGTGGACAGGCTATTCCGATCCCTTCGGAGCCTACGGTCAGTCGCAGCAGCAATACCGCCAGAGCGAGCGCAGCGAATACACCGCTGCGAAGAGCTATATCCGCAACGGCATGTATAAAGAAGCGCTGACCGCTCTCTCCGGCGTCCCGCTCTCTGAGCGTGACGGGAAATGGTATTATCTCCATGCCGGGGCCAATATGTATCTCGGCAACAAGATCGCCGCGCTGGACAGCGCCAAAAAAGCCGTGGAAATCGAGCCGGATAACGAGGAGTACCGCGCGCTGCTGCAGCAGCTGCAGAGCGGCGGCGACTTTTATCAGACCTACACGACCAATTACCGCAGCGGTCTTTCGCCTGACCGGTTTTTCCTCGCCCTGTGCGCGGCAAACATGTGTCTCGGCCCGCTGTGCGGCTATCGCTTCTGCTGCTGCTGAAAAACCGTGCCTTGAAATCGATATTTCAAGGCACGGTTTTTATTTTTTTAGCTTCTGGTGTATGAACTGAAAAAGGCTGTGAGGGTTTCCTCACAGCCTTTTTTGCTTTAGTGGAGCAGGTTTTTGCCGGTCATGTCTGCGGGCTGGTCGAGCCCCATGACGGAAAGGATCGTCGGCGCGATGTCGGCCAGACGGCCGTCATCGAGCTTTGCGCCCTTCTTCGTCACGCAGAACGGCACGGGGTTCGTCGTGTGGGCGGTGTTGACCTTGCCGCTCTCGTCGAACATGCAGTCGGCGTTGCCGTGGTCGGCGGTGACGAGCAGCGTCAGATCGTCGTGCTTCTCGACCTCGGCCATGATGCGGCCGATGCAGCCGTCCACGGTCTCGACCGCCT
>CAMHER010000110.1 GCA_946184215.1 uncultured Clostridia bacterium
CATAGCGGCGGAAGTCCTCAACGGTGCTCTCCGCTTCCCAGCCGCCCTTGCGGATGAGCCACACTGGGCTGGTGAAGTGCATCAGGGTCACGATGGGCTCCACGCCGTTTTGTTTGCAGCAGGCGATGACCTGGCGGTAGTGCTCGATTTCCCGCTCGTCGAATTTGCCTTCCTCCGGCTCGATACGCGCCCACTCAACGGAGAAGCGATAGGCGTTCAGACCGGCGTCGGCCAGCAGTTTAATGTCTTCTTCAAAGCGGTTGTAGTGGTCACAGGCCTCTCCGCTGGGCTCGGTGAAGCTGGTATGGGGCAGCTGCTCCTGCGCCCAGTAATCGCTGTGGATGTTGTTGCCCTCCACCTGATGGGCGGCCGTGGCCGCGCCGATGAAAAAACCTTTGGGAAAACTCATGTCATTTCCTCCTCACTCCAGCTTTATGCAGCTTCCTTCGGTGATTCCGTTTTCATTGAAAGCGTCCACGCGGACATAGTATTCTCTGCCCTTGATCAGCGCGCCTACCCGCCGGGAGTCCGGTTCAAAGACCATATGGCTGTGGTAGAGCTTCTCCGGGCTTGCGCCGAAGAGGATATTGAAGCCCAGGGCGTCAGGCTGCTTCAAAATCGTGACGTTCATATCCAGATCGCCGGAGCGCTTTGCAAGGAACTTCGGCGAAGATGGCGCTTCCCCCTCGCCCAGGCCGAACACGCGCAGGCCGGAGATGCAGGGATTCTGTTCATAGGGAACCGCCAGGCTGCTCAGACGCAGATACCGGGCGGCAAAGCCCTCCTCCCGGACAATCAGATCATGGCTGAGATCGGTCTTGGCTTTTGTTTTATCCTCGATCACGAACCAGTCCTCGCCGTCCTCGCTGCCTTCCAGCTTCCACCCCGTGACATGGTCGTGCTCGTCAATGTACCGCGCCTGGGAGCCGGGGCGGATCTCTCCGGGGCAGGGGATGTCGAGCATGTCGTCGGCAAAGTTCACCTGCACGGCATGGACGTCGAAGACCTTGCCCAGGTCGACCTGCAGCCACTCGTCCGGGCTGTTGGAGGCAGCACGCCACCAGGTCTGTACGTTCTCCTCCACCGCTTTTTCCGGTTCGTGGCCGGGCAGGAAAGAGGACGCGGAGGCCGTTTTATGAACGCTCAGCAGCATCCAGGCCGGATCGCGCCAGGGGCCGCCCTGGGCGGCCATCGGCCAGTCGCCGTAGCGCTGGTTGCAGTACAGCTCACCGTCGCCGTCAAAGCCCGCGGGCCAGAGGCCGACGCGGCGCTCAAAATCGTGGTTGACGGAGATGCGCATGGTGGACGTGTGCCAGAAGGCCCCCTGCGCGTCCTGCATCGTCGAGCCGTGTCCCGCGCCGGGCAGAAAGCCGCCGGGCTTGTAGGAATAGGGGTTGTTTGCCGCGAGACGGAAGGGGCCGAGCGGGCTTTCGCCCACATAGACGCCGTCGGAATAGGTGTTGTACTGTGCGCCGGGGCAGGCGTACTGGAGGTAGTATTTTCCGTTGTGCTTGTCCATCCAGGCGCCCTCGATATAGGGTCTGTCGCTGAACATGCCGCGGATCAGGGGCTTGACGTCGGGAGGCAGCATTTTCTCGGGCACGGGGCTGTTTTTGACAAAGGCGCGATATTTGGCCTCCACCACCTCCTCGGAGGCGGGCAGGGTGCTGTTGTCCTCACCGATGCGCTCATAGCCGATCGAATACGGGTCGCCGAACACCAGTTCCTTCTTCTCGCCGATGGGCTGCATGGTTTTGGGATCCAGCTCGACGCCGTAGATGGGCGTCGCGTTTGAGCAGCCCCAGTAGAAGTACACGCGCCCGTCATCGTCGACAAAGAGGTTCGGATCCCAGTAGGGGAAGCTGCCCTCGATCTTCTCATAGGGGCCGTTGAGAATATTCTTTGTGCGCCAGCGGTCGCAGTTGTGCTCGCGGTTGGAGGCGCAGAAATAGACCCATTCGCCCAGCACGCGCACGTCCGGCGCGTAGTCGTAGAGCGGCAGCTCCTCCGGCAGGCGGTGGTTTTCCCAGTTGACCAGATCGTCCGATACCCAGACGCCCAGGGTCATGGAGGCGAAGATATAATACCGCCCCTGAAAGCGGATCAGGGAGGGGTCGGCCGCTTCGCGGCAGATCTGGAGCTTCCCGTGCAGGCGCGGGTCGGCGTTGAACTGATAGCGGTAGTTTACGTTGATCGGATTACAGTAGTATTTCATAGTGGCAGTTTCCCTCCGTTACCTCGTGTTTCTCGCCGTTTGGCAGCTCGATCGTCGCCGGGACGGGAACGGAAAAATCGAAGACCAGCCTGTCGTCGCGGTATTCCCAGGCGCTTTGGATCGTGCCCGCGGGAGAGCGCCACTCGGCTTTGGCAAAGCCCAGCTCCCGGCCCGGGTGGGGCCGGATCGCGAGTTTTCCGGCCTTCAGCTCGATGCCGCACACCCCGCCGAAGAGCCAGCCGGAGATCGCGCCGTAGGAATAGTGGTTGAGCGAATCGTGCACCGTTCCGTCGGCGCGCACGCCGTCCCAGGTCTCCCAGATCGTGGTCGCGCCTTTTTTGACGGCATAGAGCCAGCCGGGGCAATCCTCCTGCAGCAGCAGCTTGTAGGCGGTGTCGGTGTGGCCGTTGTCGGCAAGCACGCGGCAGAGATCCGGCGTGGAGAGGAAGCCGGTGTTCAGGTGATAGCCGTTTTTCTTCACCAGCGCGTCGAGATCATCCGCCGCCTGTCGGATCTCCTCCCCGTCCAGCAGGCCGAAGGCAAGGGGCCGGACATATTCGCACTGACGCTCAGATTTGATTTTCCCGTTTTTCGTGCAGGCGTGGCGGTAGGCCTTCTTTGCGTTTGCGGCGAGGGAGGCGTATTTCTCCGCGTCCGCCGTCTTGTCGAGGATCCGGGCGATGTTTGCCATCAGGGAGGCGGAGCGGAAGTAATAGGCCGTGGCCACCTCCGGGGCGCCGAGCATCATGGTCTTTTTCATGGCGTCGGTGTTGTCCACGTCGGGCTGGCACCACTCGCCGAAGTGGAAGCCCTCGTCCACCAGATATTTGTGCCAGGGGTTGAGCAGGTTGTGGGGGCGGGTCTTCTGCGCGCGCTTTTCGCAAAACGCCATCCAGCGGCGCATCATGTCGTAGTTTTCTTCCAGAATGGTTTTATCTCCGTAGGCCTCGTACAGCGCCCAGGGCACCAGAACACAGGCGTCGCCCCAGCCGGCGGAGCCCTGGAGCATGTTGGAGATCATGCCGCCCTTGTTATTGACCGGCGCGATATTCTGTACAAGTCCATCGTCCCCCTGAGCCAGGCGGCACTCGCCCAGCCATTTGCACAGGACGGGGGCGCAGTCGGCCAGAAACACCGCCGTCGGGGCGAAGACGCCCGCGTCGCCGGTCCAGCCCGCCCGCTCGCGGGTGGGGCAGTCGGTGGGGATGTCGCAGAAATTCGAGCGCATGCTCCACAGGCTGTTGAGAAAAAGCCGGTTCACATCGGCTCTGCCGCATTCAAAAAAGCCGGTCTGCGGCATCTCGGAATAGACGGCGACGGCGGTAAACGCCGCGCCGGTCAGGTCGATGTCTGTCTCGACCTTGGCGTAGCGGAAGCCGAAGATCGTAAAAGAGGGCTTATAGACGTTCAGCCCGTCCTTGCAGATGTATTCCAGCCTTTGCGGGATGCCGTTTTTGTTGCGCTCGCCGGGGTCAAAGTTCTTTTGTGTAAAATTCCCGTTTTCGTCCAGCGTCTCGGCGTGCCAAAGCGTGATTTTCTGCCCGGCCTTTGCCGTTACGCGCAGTTCGGTATAGCCCGCGAGGTTCTGGGAAAAGTCGATCAAGGTCTCACCGTTTGGGGCGGTGAAAAGGCGGCCGGGAAAGCGCTCCTGCTCCACGATGGGCACGCTCTGCGTGGGGGCGAGATTGTCGAAGCCGAAATCCCGCACCGCCGCGCCATGCCAGCCGCCGATTGTTTCCATACGGGCGTCATAGCTTTCCCCCTGTTGGAAGTCGTTTTGGCGTATGGGGCCGTTCTGGCTGGCCTCCCAGTCTTTGTCGCTGTACAGGATCGGCGTTCCGTCGATCTCCAGCTGGCAAAGCAGGGCGATGTCGGCGCCGTAATAATTGCGCAGGCCGTCGATGCCGACGCTGCCGCGGTACCAGCCGTCGCCCAGGGTCACGACCAGCTCGTTTTCGCCTTTTCTCAGCAGCCCGGAAATATCGTAGGCCTGTACGCTGAGGCGCTTGTGATAGTCCCCGGTGCCGGGCGCGAGGACAAAATCGCCCACGCGCCGCCCGTTCAGACAGGCTTCATACAGGCCGTGGCAGGTGATATACAGCACGGCGTTCTCCGTCCTCTCCGCAGTGAAGCGGCGGCGCAGGACGGAGGCGGGCTGCCGCGCTTCCGGATCGTGCGGCAGCTCCGGGTCGATCCATTTGGCCTGCCAGGAGGCGGGCATTTTGTTTCGTATCATAGCCATCTCAAAACCTCGCTTGGAGCCATTGCGCGCTCAGCTCCAGACTTTTGACCGGGTCCTTGTCGATCCAGTTCTTGTGGCTTTCCAGTACTACGGCCTCCATGCCGTTCGACACGGCGATTTCCCTGAGCCCATCCAGATCCATATTTCCGGTTCCAAGTTCCATGCTGTCCGCCTTCAGGATCGGCGTCATGGCGGGGCCGGTCTGACGGCTGCCCCGGTCGGTGACGTGCCAGAGCTTCATGCGCTTTCCAAGCCTTTTCATCCATCCTTTGGCGTCCGCGCCGCCGTCGGTGAACCAGTAGCTGTCAAATTCAAAGCTGACGGAATCGGGATCTGTCTCGTCAAGCAGGATGTCATAGGCACGCAGGCCGCCCTTGACCGGCAGCAGCTCCACATTATGGTTGTGGTAGAGCAGGGCGAGCCCGGCCTCTTTCAGCGCCGCGCCGGCCTTGTTCAGCCGCTCAGAGAGCTGGCAAACGGCGGTTTCGTTGCCGTAATCGAAGCGGTACATCCCGGTGATTACGACCTTGTCGGCGGAAAAGCTCTTCGCTTCCGCGATCACAGCGTCCATCTCGCGCTCGAGGCTGCCGAGATCGGTATGCAGGCTGATGACGGAAAGGCCGCTCTCCCGCAGCAGCGCGTGCCAGTCGAGCTTTCCTCCGTTCCCCGTGGGCATCCCGGCCGCGCGGGTCATCAGGCGCACCATCAGAGAGCTCGGGTGGATCATGAAGCGATTGAGTTCAAGGCCGTCGTATCCGGCGGCCTTGATTTTATTCAGCGTTTGAAGAGCCTGTGCCTCGCTTCCGGTCACAGTACCCAGCATGATCTGCTGTACGGCTTTTTTCATTTTTTAATCCCCTGCAGCACGCGATTGAGTTGTTTGATACTTTCCTCGTCCGCGCCGCTCTGCTTTAAAAGGCTGATCATGGTCATGCGCCCCATCATCCGCTGCAGCGCCGGGTTGTCCTTCACCGCGTCGGCCACGTCGCCCCGCTCGGAGGCGCCCCTGGCCATCATGGCCTCTACGATCGGCCCTGCCTGCGGGTGAGAGCGGATCTCGCCCAGGGTGTCCTGGATGGAGAAGCAGGTAGGATCGATGTCGTCAGCGTCGAACCAGTTGGTGACGGAGGCGGCAGCCTTGTTGAAAATGTAGCTCTCCTCCGGCTCAGAGACCCGACGGATGCACATGGTATCGCCGCAGCCCTCGGCCTCGGCACGGATCAGATGCTCGCCAAGGAGCGGGATCGAAAAGCGGAAGACGGTCTTGCCGTGCTGCGTGCCGATGAGCGTGCCGTCGACATAGAGGCTCACCTCGTCGCGGTTCGAGTAGACCTTGATCTCCGTGGTCTCCTCGCAGCGGTTTTCATAGCGTTTGCCGCAGAGGTGGACGAAGGGCTCGGTCTTGTTCCAGGCGGCCTTGTAGAGATAAAAGGCGTCCTTGCGCAGAGCGCGGTCAAAGGTCACAAGTCCCTTCTGGTTCTCGCCGTGCTTGCCGCCCTCGTCGCGGCCGTCGGCAGCGAAGTCGAACAGGTTCCACACATGGGTGGCCCAGAGCCAGGGCCGGGCCTGAATCATGCGCAGCATGTGCTCGTGATACAGGGCCTGGTACTCCTCGGTGTAGTCGCCCTTTTCGGGACGACTGCTGTGGAAGGCGGGATTGGCGTCGGCGCCGTATTCGCTGAAGCCAATGACCCGTTCGGGGTATTTCGCGTGGTATTCGTCGAAGAATTCGTCGGTCTGCTCCAGCTCGCCGAGGTACCAGCCGAAGTAGAGGTTATAGCTGTTGATGTCCGGGATCTCGAGGATGGGGCTGTCGATCTCCAGCATGAAGACGTCCGCCATGGTGGTGAGGCGTGTCGGGTCCATGCGGTGGCAGAGCTCGTTGAGCGCCCGGTGGTTTTCGAGCAGCTCCTCGTTCACCGCGCTCGCGGCCGTGATCTCGTTGGAAAGGCC
>CAMHER010000111.1 GCA_946184215.1 uncultured Clostridia bacterium
TGACCGACGGCGTCGATCTCCTTCATCGAGCCGACAACGCCGTATTCCTTGCTCGTCAGCTTGTCAATCACAGCAGCGATCGCCTCGGCGTGGGTGGGCATGGGAACATCTTCATTGAAAACCGGCTTGTCGCCCACCAGCGGGCTGTGCTTGAGATGGCCGTCGATGCCGATGCGCTCGCAAAGGCCCTTGGCCATGACCGTTTCGCTTTCCATGTCGATCAGCTGGTATTTCAGGGAAGAGCTTCCTGCGTTGATGACGAGAATTTTCATGTCGTTTGATTCCTTTCTATTGAAAACAATGTTTTATGTGCGCTATACTAACAGTACTATTTTAATACAAGACCGGGAAAAAGCAAGCCTTTTTTCACAGAGCAAGAGGTTTACATAATACAAAAGGAGCGGGCTATGGATTTTATCGGCGTGGTATGCGAATACAACCCCTTCCATAACGGCCATGAATATCATCTGCGCGAAAGTGCGCGTCAAACAGGCGGCCTGCCCGTCGTATGCGTCATGTCGGGCGATTTTGTCCAGCGGGGCGAGGCGGCGCTCTATGCCAAGCACGCCCGGGCCGAAGCAGCGGTGCGCGGCGGTGCGGACGTGGTGTTCGAGCTGCCTCTTCCCTGGGCGCTGGCCTCGGCCGAGAGCTTTGCCCGCGGCGCGGTGGGGCTGCTCGGCGCGCTTGGCGCGACGACGCTCAGCTTTGGGACAGAGAGCGAGGACATGGGGATTCTCGACGCCCTGGCCCGCCGCCTGCTGGAGCCGGAGACGGTGGAGGCGATCCGCGCGAAAATGGCGGACGAGCCGGAGCTGTCCTTTGCCGCCGCGCGCCAGCGCGTGCTCGAGAAGCTATGCGGCGAGGGCGCTCGCGCTCTGGAAACACCGAACAACATCCTCGCGGTGGAGTATCTCAAGGCGATTTCCGCGCTGAATCTGGATATCCGGCCGCTTGCGATCCGGCGTCTCGGCAGCGCGCACGACGGCGCGGGAGAGGGGAGCACACGCTCGGCCTCCGAGATCCGAAGTCTTCTCTTGCGCGGCGAGAACGCCGACCGTTTCATGGGCGCGGCCACGCGCGCGGCGCTCGAGCGGGATACGGCGCAGGGGCGCGGCATTCCGTCGCGCGCGGCGCTCGAAACGGCGATCCTCTCGCGCCTGCGCATGCTGCGGCGCGAGGATTTCCTTGCCCTTCCGGACGCCTCCGGCGGTCTGGGCGAGCGGCTTTTCCGCGCTGTGGCCGAGGAGCCGACGCTCGATGCCGTCTTTGCCGCCGCGAAGAACAAGCGCCTTGCCATGTCCCGCGTGCGCCGCGCGTGCTGCTGCGCTGCTCTTGGCATCACAGACGGCATGGCAGCCGGCATCCCGCCCTATGCCCGTCTGCTTGCGGCAAACGCAAGGGGACGCGAAATGCTCGCCGCACTGAAGGAGACGAGCAAGATCCCGATCGTGACCAAGCCCGCCTCCGTGCGCGAGCTGGGTGAGAGGAGCGAGACGATCTTTTCACTCGGCGCGGCCGCGCATGATCTCTATGTCCTGGGTTACCGCGCGTCGGAGGAACGCCGCGGAGGCGCCGACTGGCGCAGCGGCCCTCGCATCGTCGAATAAGTCGAATAAACAGAAAAAGTGCGGATGGAACTCCATCCGCACTTTTTTTGATTTTTCAGTCAACGGTGAAGCTGCCGTTCGGAAGGCTCTGATCGTTGTAAGAGACGTCGATGCTCTCGCCGATCTGCAGCCCGTTGAATCCAAAGCCGTCGGTGCCGCAGTCGGTGATCGAGCAATCGGTGAACACCATGTTCTTCACGCCGTAGAGCTGCGCGCCGACATAGCTGCAGTCATAGATGTTTGTCTCCCTCACGGCGAGATCATAGCTGGTCGTCGCCGTAATGCCTACGGTGCCGCAGCCGAACAGGCCGCAGCGCTCTACCGTGACGTCGCCGCAATTGGTAAAGTCCAGCACGCCGCCGCTGCAATAGCCCGGCTCTTCGTTATGCCCGACGGTCATATCCGAAAGGCGGATCGCAAAGCAGTTGTCAAAGCCCAGTACGTCGGCATAGCGCGGCTGCGTCGAGACGAGCGTCGTGCCCATCCCACCGCCGACAAGCGAAAAGTCCTCGAGTTTGACAAAGATCAGCTCCGGCCCGTCAAAGGTCTCGCTCCACACGTAATAGTCACCGCCGCTCCCGCCGTAATCCGAGGCTGTGGAGAGGTCAAATTCCTCGCCGTCGAGATACACGATCGTGTGCGGCGCGACGGCGGCAAGCAGCTCGTCCACGGTCGTGACGTGCACCTCTCGCGGCGCGTCTTGCCATTCGGTCGGCTCGTGCACAGGGAGAGAAACGACACTGCCCGGCGTCACATAGCTGACGTCATAGTCGTCAACATAGACGTCACTTGGCGTCACGTACGGCGCGGGCCCGATGTATTCTCCCTCAAAGGGCTTGCGCTCCATATCGGCAAAGTCTGCAAAGCTCTCAAGCGTCCCTCCGCTCTCCGTCACCGCAAAGGCGCTGCCGTTTGCGTAGCAGCTGCCGAACTTGTTGCCGCTGAGCGCGCTGCCGCTTACGGTCACGCCGCCGCCATAGACGCGGAAGAGCGCCTCGGAAAAAGTATTGCCCGTCGCCTCACAGCCGAGCAGACAAACCGAGGAGGAATTCATCGTCTCGAGAAGAAAATCGTTCTCCCCGTCGCGCACGCTGCTGTTGATGAGCGCCAGACCGTTACAGTACGACGCATACAGCGCGGCGCCGCCAAAGCCGCCGCCGCGCCCGCAGCGCAGGATCTCGCAATCGCGTACCTGCATGTTGGTGCACTGCATCGCATTGACCGCCGCGCTCGAGCAATCGCGCAGCGTGCTGCCCTCGACCGTCAGCCGTGTGCACTTCCAGGCGTTCACGGCCGTCACACCGCAGCCGAACAGCTCGCAGCCGCGCACGGCAACATCCTCGCAGCTGTCGCAGTACAGCACGTCCCCGCAGCAGTAAGCGGGCTCGCCGCGGTGGCCGAGCGTCAGTCCCTCGAGCGTCACGTTGCTGCAGCCGCGCAGCGTTAAGACGCTCGCGGTCGCGGCGCCGGTCGAGAGAAGACAGCCGCCCTCACGCGCAGATTTGATCGTAAGCCCATCAACTCCCCGGATCACAAGCGCGTATTCGCCTCCGCCCACAGACTCCCAGGTATAGGCGCCCGTGGAGTAGCCGAAGCCGTAGTCCGCCGCCTCGTCAAGACGCAGCTCCTCCGCGTCGATCACGACGTATCTCTCCGGCGCAAGCGCGCCGAGCAGACCTTTTACGTCCGTCACGACGACGGTCTCGACCTCTTCCTCCGGCGCGGGCGCGTTTGCCGTGCCGGGTGTGACGCCGCAGCCGCCGAGCAGCAGCACGGCAAGCACAGCGGCAAGATAAACAGAAAGTTTTTTCATCTCTTTCGCCCTTTCCAGGATTTCTTCGTATCCTCATTATCCGCTTGATCTCGCCGCTCGTCAAGCGCCGGCGTCCCTTTTTGAGAATTCTTCAGAATCGTCCCGGCCTTGTTTACAGACGGGGGGAATTGTGATAAAATATCATACCGATATCTACAAGCGAGCGAGGCGCCGAAGGCCATGTTTGAAAAGCTGGAAAAGCTGAAAAATCAATACGAAGAGCTTTGCGCCCGCATGGCGCGGCCGGAGGTCTATTCCGACGCCGCGGCCTTCGCCGCCTGCGACCGAGAGGCGCGTGAGATCGCGCCGATCGTCGAGGCCTACCGCGCTTACAGCGCCGCCTGCGACGATATGGACGCTGCGCTGGAACTCGGCGACGAGGAGGAATACCGCGCCGCCAAAGCGGAGAGGGAAGCGCGCGAGGACGAGATCCGTCTCCTGCTGCTGCCGAAGGACCCGAACGACGGGAAAAACGTCATTATGGAGATCCGCGGCGGCGTCGGCGGGGAGGAGGGCATGCTGTTTGCCGCTGACCTCTTTCGCATGTATTCGATGTATGCCGAACGGAAGGGCTGGCGCGTCGATGTGGCGAATGCCAGCGAGACCGAGCTTGGCGGCTTTAAGGAGATCAGCTTCGTCGTCGAAGGCGAGGGCGCCTGGTCCCGCCTCAAGTTCGAGGCCGGCGGCCACCGCGTCCAGCGCGTCCCGGTCACCGAATCCGGCGGAAGGATCCATACCTCGGCGGCCACGGTCGCCGTCCTGCCCGAGATCGGCGAGGTGGAGTTCCGCCTTGACCCCAACGATCTGAAGATCGATACCTACCGCTCCTCCGGCGCGGGCGGGCAGCACGTCAACAAAACCGAAAGCGCCATCCGCATCACGCACCTGCCGACCGGCACGGTCGTCGAGTGCCAGGACGAGCGCAGCCAGTATAAAAACAAGGATCGTGCCATGCAGATCCTGCGCGCGCGCCTCTATGAGGCCGAGCAGGAAAAGCAGCGCGCCTCTGTCGCCCAGGAGCGCCGCAGCCAGATCGGCAGCGGTGACCGCAGCGAGCGCATCCGCACCTACAACTTTCCCCAGAACCGCGTGACCGACCACCGTCTCAGCGGCGAGGGGCGCAGCTTCAACATCGCCTCGATCATGGACGGCGATCTCGACGCGCTCATTGACGCCCTCGTCACCGCCGACCAGGCGGCCAGACTTGCGGAGCAGAATGAAACAGGCCTTCCCCCTGGGGGAAGGTGTCACGGGCTTGGCCGTGACGGATGAGGGGCGCTGCGCCACGGCACGTCTGAAACGGAGAAATATGAAAACAGAAATATTTACAAACGATCTCACCGGCGCGGCGGAGATCCTGAAAAACGGCGGCCTCGTCGCCGTGCCGACCGAGACGGTCTACGGCCTGGCGGCAAACGGTCTTGACGCTGACGCAGTGGAAAAGATCTATGAGGTCAAGGGCCGCCCGTCCTATAAGCCGCTGTCGCTGATGGTGCACGGCGCGGAGGAGATGGAACGCTATTGCCTCTCCGTCCCGCCCCAGGCAAAGACTCTTGCCGCCCGCTTTTGGCCCGGCCCGCTGACGATCGTACTCAAGGCGCGCGAAGAGGTCCCGCCCGTCGTGCTCGCCGGCGGCGACACGGTGGGGCTGCGCTGCCCGGACCACCCGCTGACGCTCCGCCTGCTGGAGCTGACGGGCCTGCCCTTTGCCGCCCCTTCGGCCAATCCCTCCGGCGAGGAGAGCCCCAAGACCGCGGATAAGGTCATGGCGTACTTTGACGGCAAAATCGAGGGCGTGATCGACGGCGGCGCGTGCGGCATCGGGCGCGAATCCACGCTTATCTCCATGGCCGAGACGCCGTATCGCATCCTGCGCCGCGGCGCCCTGGGCGAGGAGGAGATCGCCGACGCGCTCGTGGACGGCATGACGATCATCGGCATCACGGGCCCCAGCGGCAGCGGCAAGACCACCGCGCTCGAAGCGCTGCGGGAGCTTGGCGCGCTGACGCTGGACTGCGATGCGATCTATCACGAACTGCTGGCAAATGACCGCGAGCTGACTGCCGCGCTCGGCGCCCGCTTTCCCGCGGCGCTGCGGGACGGGAAGATCGACCGCAAAGCGCTTGCCGCGCTTGTCTTCTCCGACAGCGGCGCCCTTGAGGAGCTCAACGCGATTACCCACCGCTTCATCAAAGCCGAGGTGCAGCGCCGCCTGCGCGCCTGGGCGATGGCGGGCGGCGCGCTTGCCGCGCTCGACGCCATCGAGCTGATCTCCTCCGGCCTCGACGAGCACTGCGATGCGGTCGTGGGCGTGCTTGCTTCCCGCGCTTCCCGGCTAGAGCGCATCATGCGCCGGGACGGTATCAGCGCCGAGCGGGCGGCGGAACGCATTGATGCCCAGAAGGGCGATGATTACTTTAAAGAAAAATGTGATCATATCCTGTATAACAACGGCGATGTGAATCAATTTTCGGACCTGTGCAAAAAATCATTTTCGGAGGTTGTGAAATCCCATGGATGAACTGAGAAAAAAGCTTTTCTATGAGCAGAAGAACGGTTATGACCTGATTGAGACAGACGAACGGATCCGCTGCGAGGAATACTGCGGGGAATATATGCGCTATCTCAACAATTCCCGCACCGAGCGCGAGGCCGTGAAAAACGCGATCGCCGAGGCAGAAGAGAACGGCTTTGTCCCCTATGTCCCGGGCATGGAGCTCAAGGCGGGCATGAAGATTTATCAGAACAACCGCGGCAAGGCGCTGCTCCTCGCCGTGATCGGCAAAAAGAGCCTGGCCGAGGGCGCGGTAATTGCCGGCGCGCACGTGGACTCGCCGCGTCTTGACCTCAAGCAGATCCCGGTCTATGAGAGCGATGAGCTCTGCTATTTCCGCACCCACTACTACGGCGGCATCAAGAAGTACCAGTGGGTCACGATCCCGCTGGAGCTGCA
>CAMHER010000112.1 GCA_946184215.1 uncultured Clostridia bacterium
TGATCGGGCTGACGATGGTCGCCCTCGGCACCAGCCTGCCGGAGCTGATCACCGCCATCACCAGCCTCATCAAGGGCCACGGCGCCCTGTCGCTGGGCAACGTGATCGGGGCAAACCTCTTCAACATCATCCTTGTCAGCGGCATGGCGATCACGATCGCTCCCTTTGCCGTCCCGGCCGAAAAGACCATTGCCGGTTTCAATTCCAGCCTGGTCGTCGACCTGCCGGTCATGTTCGCCGTCATGGCGATCCTCTGCCTGCCGACTTTGAAGAGCGGCAAGCTGCGCCGCATCCAGGGCGTATTGCTCCTTGCGATCTACGCGGCCTTCACAGTCTATCAGTTCGTATCCTGACGCTTCGGCGCTCAACAAAAAACCGTCCGTGCCCAAAGGGCACGGACGGTTTTTCAATGATGGATTCAGGAACGGTCGTAGAAAACCTCGATCGTCTCGCCGTCACAGCGGACGGAGACAGAGCCGAGCCTTGTGAGAAAGATCTCGGCGCCGCACGAGCGCAGCGCGGCGGTCGTCGAGGCGGATTCGCGTTCATCATCCGAGCAGGTGATCACGGCGTATTCCGGGCAGACGGCTTCGAGCAGCGCCTCGGTCATCGGCTCCTTCCCGCCGTGGTGCGGCACCTTGAGCAGCGTGCAGTCGACGGGCGCACCGGCGAGATACTCCGCGATGCGCGCACTCTCGGCGTCGCCCATAAAGAGGAGCGTCTGCGAGCCGAGCGAGACCGTGACGATCAGTGAGGAGTTGTTGCTCGCATCCTGCGCGTATGTCTCCTCCCGCGGCGGATCGACCGTGATCGCAACGCCGTCAAATTCAAACGACAGCGTCTCACGAACGGTTATCGGCTCGATCCCCGCCTTTTTCAGCGCGCGGATATATTTCCTGTATTCGCTGCTGTCCTTGGGCGAGTTGCTCTGCAGCACCGTGCCGATATCAACCGAACCGATCACCTTCGCCGCGCCGCCCACGTGATCCTGGTCAAAGTGCGTCACGATGAGAAGATCAAGCTTTTTGATCCCGCGCGCGGCGAGCTCGTCTGTGATCGTGCTGCCAAAGCCCTTTTCCCCGCAGTCGATCAGCACCGCGGCGTTTTCGGTCGTGAGCAGGATGGCATCGGCTTTGCCCGCGTCGAAGAACCAGACCGCGAGCGGAGCGGACGCGGCGTCCTTCTTCGCCGCCGCGACAGACGGCTGTGCCGTGGTGCCGCAGCCGCACAAAGACAAAAGAAGGACGGCTGCCAGCAGCAGACTTACGCGGCGTACTGCCGTTTTCGTTTGCATGGTGTGCCCTCCTTCCTTCTATTATCTGGTTTTACAGCTGCCCGGGCTGCTCCTCTCCGCAGGGGAGCACCGAGATTTCGAGATTGGCGTTGCGCGTGCGGAGCGCGTCGATAAAGTCCTTTTCCTGCGCCGGGTCCTTCATGCGGATCTTATAGGACAGCCGGAACATGCTGCCCATGCCGGTGGTCTTGACGCCGGCGTTTTCCACGTGCGTGAGATACGCGGCAAAAATATCGTCGAACGCGCCCGCGTATTCCAGCGATTCCGGGATCGTGATGCGCAGCAGCGACTCCTTTGGGAGCGAGCTGTGCTCGAAGATACCGAGCCTTGCGAGCACAAAGTACACCGCGGCCAGCCCCAGCAGGAGCGCCGCGCCGTAGGCGAGATAGCCCATGCCGAAGGCGATGCCCGCGCCCATCGCGACGAGGATCGCGGCGATCTCGTCCGCGCTGCCGGGGGCGGAGCGGAAGCGGATCAGCCCGAACGCGCTGCCGACGGCGACGCCCGCGCCGATGCTGCCGCTGACAAAGCAGATCACCGACGCCACGACGAGCGGCAGCAGCGAAACGACGAGAAAGAAGCGCTTCGACGAATGGATGGAAAAGCTCATGACCCAGGCGTACACCACGCCGGAGACGAGCGCCGCGGCGGCCATCAGCGCGACGGAAGCAGGAGAAACAGAACTATTATAAACAGATTCAAACATGAAATATCCTCCTTGTCAATCTCTCATTATCCGGCGCGCCTCTGCACTTCACGCCGGTAAGCCTCGCCGTATTTCGAAAAGCTGCCGCGGTAGATCCGCCCGGTCGACAGGATCTCGGCGAGCCACAGCGGGATCGCGTCCTGCACCTTGATCTCCAGGATCGTCCAGCCCTCCGGCAGGAGGGGGATGCCGTCCATCGAGCGGTCGAGAGCGAGATCACGCATGCGGTAGCGTGGGTTCTCGTCGATGGTCAGCCGCAGCTCGCCGTCCGGCTCGTAATAAGCCGTGCGGTCATAGATGATGAGACAGCTCGGCGAGAGCGTATCGTAAAGATCGCAGAAAGCGCGGATCTCCCGAGTGATCTGCCCGCCGTCGCCCAGCGGCGCGCCGCCTTCGAAAAACTGCTGCACACCGTCCAGGGTACTCTGCACCCGGCGCTTGTAGACGGTGTCGAAGGCCTTGCACTTGAGCTCGAGATAGACGGGAGAACCCTCCTCCGCCAGCCCGTAAGAGCGCAGCCGCAGCTTTTCCTTGAACGTCGGCTTCTCCAGACTCGCCCGGATCAGACGGCGGTCCGGCGTGTCATAGTACAGCGAGGCGATCGACGTAAGCCCGAAGGCGTCCGGGAGCATATGCCCCTCCAGCCGCCGACGGAGGTATGCCGTCTTTTCCCCGTCAAGCAGGTATTTCAGTTCGTGCCGCTTCATCACGGTGATGGGATCGCTGACTTTCTGTGCCATGCCTGTCGCTCCTTTTTTCCTCCTCCGCCCGCGGCGGGGGAGCTTTCTATCTTACGGCTGCAAGAATAGCAGAGGAACTTAAATTTTACTTTAAGCCGGAAAGTTTTTGCGGACAGAAAAGATAAGACGCGCTGCGATGGGCGGACCGCCAAAAGACGAGAGGGGGAAACGCTCTGCTTTCGAGCGTCTTTTCGCTTTGCCTTGACAGCCAAAACCGACAAGGGTAATATTAATGTATTAACGCGTCTTCACATCATACTCGGAGGTGGTCACGATCTCATACTATATCGGCATTGACCTCGGCACCTCGGCGGTCAAGCTGCTGCTTGTCGACGAAAAGGGCCGGATCGAAAGAGAGGTCACAAAAGAATACCCGCTGTCCTTCCCGCGGCCCGGCTGGGCCGAGCAAAACCCGGAGGACTGGTGGAAGGCCGTCCAGCACGGCATCCTGCAGCTGACCGAGCATATCGACAAGTCCGCGATCCGCGGGATCGGCGCGGGCGGACAGATGCACGGCCTTGTGGCACTGGACGAGCAGGACCGGGTGATCCGGCCCGCCATTCTCTGGAACGACGGCCGCACGGGCGAGGAGGTCGACTACCTCAACGAAACCGTGGGGAAGGAAAAGCTCTCGGCCCTGACGGCCAACATCGCCTTTGCGGGCTTCACGGCGCCGAAGCTTTTGTGGATGCGCCGCAACGAGCCGGAAAATTTCGCCCGTATCGCGAAAATCATGCTGCCCAAGGACTATATCAACTACCGTCTCACGGGCGTGCACAGCTGCGACTATTCCGATGCCTCCGGCATGCTGCTGCTGGACGTGGAGCACAAATGCTGGTCAAAGGAAATGCTGGAGATCTGCGGCGTGAGGGAGGAGCAGATGCCCCGCCTGTTTGAAAGCTGGGAGGTCATCGGCACGGTCCACGGCTTTGTCTCCGGCGCGCTGGGCCTGCCGCGGGACTGCGCGGTGGTGGCCGGCGCGGGCGACAATGCGGCGGCCGCGGTCGGCACCGGCGTCGTGGGCGAGGGCGGCTGCAACATTTCCCTCGGCACCTCCGGCACGCTGTTCATTTCCTCAAAGCAGTTCGCCCTCGACGCGAACAACGCCCTGCACGCCTTCGCCCACGCGGACGGCGGCTGGCATCTGATGGGCTGCATGCTCTCCGCCGCCAGCTGCAACAAGTGGCTGTGCGAGGAGATCCTGCACACGACCGACTACGCCGCCGAGCAGGCGGACATTACTGCGGACAGGCTGGGGAACAACCACGTTTACTTTCTGCCGTACCTGATGGGCGAGCGCAGCCCGATCAACGACGTCAACGCCCGCGGCACCTTTACCGGCATGACGATGGACACTTCCCGCGCCGATCTGGTGCAGGCGGTGCTCGAGGGCGTGGCCTTCGCCATCCGGGACAGCTTTGAGGTGGCAAAATCTCTGGGCCTTTCGATCCCGCGCAGCCGCCTGTGCGGCGGAGGGGCCAAATCGCCGCTGTGGCGCAAGATCTTTGCCAACGTCCTGGGCATCCCGCTGGACATGGTCAAAACCGAGCAGGGCCCCGGCTACGGCGGCGCGATGCTGGCCATGGTGGGCTGCGGGGCATACGGCAGCGTACAGGCCGCGGCGGACGCCCTGGTCGAGATTGCCTCCACCACCGAGCCGGACAGCGAGCTCACGGCGCGCTATGAGGCGCAGTATCAGAAATATAAACGGATCTACCCGGCGATGCGCGAGCTCTTCGCCGCGATCCGATAAGGAGGAAAACGATGCACATTTATTCCGTTGCCGACGCCGAATTCAAGCCCTACGGCAAGGTGCTCGAGGGCTATGACACCGCGGAGCTTCTTGCGGCCATGGAGAAGATCGAAATGCCCGCGGAGGGCACGGCCTATGAGCCCGGCATTGACAGCCTCGAGGCCTGCGCCGTCTTTGCCGATTTTCGCGACCGCGCCTACGGCGGCATGCCGATCCAGCTTGGCATGTGCTGGGGGCACAACACCCGACTGAACTGTCTCGAGTATCACCGCGACAGCGAGGTAAACATCGGCACCAAGGACTTCATCCTGCTGCTTGCCAAACAGGACGAGATCGAAAACGGCGTGCTGGATACGGCGAAGGTCAAGGCCTTCCGCGTGCCGAAGGGCGCGGTGATCGAGGTCTACGCCACCACGCTGCACTTCGCTCCCTGCCACACCTGCCCCCATTGCGGCTTCCGCGTGGCGGTCGTCCTGCCGAAGGGAACCAATACCGAAAAGCCCGCCATCGAAGCAAAGAACGAAGAGGACAAGTGGCTCTGGGCCCGCAACAAGTGGCTGCTGGCGCATCCGGAATCCAATCAGGCAAAACGCGGCGCTCACATCGGCTTGAGCGGCGAGAACATCGATATCAAGGAGGACATCTGACATGATGAGCAACATCCCCGAAGTCAAGCTTGGCATCCTTGCCGTTTCCCGCGACTGCTTCCCCATCGGCCTCTCGATCCGCCGCCGCGAGGCGATCGTCGCCGCCTGCCGCGGCGGGCTGTATGAGTGCCCGGTGACGGTCGAAAATGAAAAGGACATGCTCAAGGCCGTTGAGGACGTCAAGAGCGCCGGCTGCAACGCGCTGGTCGTTTTCCTCGGCAACTTCGGCCCCGAGACGCCCGAGACGCTGATCGCCAAATACTTTGACGGCCCCTGCATGTTCGTGGCCGCCGCAGAGGGCGACGGCGACCTGATCAACGGCCGCGGCGACGCCTACTGCGGCATGCTCAACTGCTCGTATAATCTCGGCATGCGCCATCTCAAGGGCTATATCCCCGAATATCCCGTCGGCACCGCCGCGGAGCTGGGGCAGAAAATCAAGGAGTTCATCCCGATCGCCCGCGCGATCATCGGCGTGAAGAACCTCAAGATCATCTCCTTCGGCCCCCGTCCGCAGGACTTCTTCGCCTGCAACGCGCCGATCAGGGGCCTCTATGAGCTGGGTGTCGAGATCGAGGAGAACAGCGAGCTTGACCTGCTGGTTTCCTACAAGGCCCACGCCGGCGACGAGCGTATTCCTTCCGTCTGCGAGGACATGGCAAAGGAAATGGGCGAGGGCAAGTACTTCCCCGACCTGCTCGCGCGCATGGCGCAGTTCGAGCTGACGCTGCTCGACTGGGCCGAGGCGCACAAGGGCGCGCGCAAGTACGTGGCCTTTGCCGACAAGTGCTGGCCCGCCTTCCCGGAGCAGTTCGGCTTTGAGCCCTGCTTCGTCAACTCCCGTCTTGCCGCCCGCGGCATCCCCGTGAGCTGCGAGGTCGACATCTACGGCGCTCTGAGCGAATACATCGGAGCCTGCGTCAGCCAGGATGCCGTCACGATCCTGGACATCAACAACTCCGTCCCCGCCGAGATGTGGGAGAGCCAGATCAAGGGCAGCTACGATTACAGCCTGAGCGATACCTTCATGGGCTTCCACTGCGGCAACACGCCCAGCTGCAAGATGTGCGCCGACCGGGCCGTGAAGTATCAGCTTATTCAGCACCGTCTGCTTGAGCCGGAAGGAAGCGAGCCCGACTTCACCCGCGGCACGCTGGAAGGCGACATCGCCCCTGGCGAGATCACCTTCTTCCGCCTCCAGTGCGACAGCGAGGGCGTGCTGCGCTCCT
>CAMHER010000113.1 GCA_946184215.1 uncultured Clostridia bacterium
CTTTCGACACCGTTTACTGCCGGATACGTATTTTGGTCTCTGTTTTTATCCGGCGGGAATCAACTTGCTAAGGAGTTATTCATGTATACGATAAAAGATCTCTATGACCTTGACCATACGCTGGCCAAAGATTATCTCCTCGGCTTTACATATCCATGGGAGGCCCTGAAGGGAATCAAGGAGTTTATTCTCCAACTTGGGCCGACGCTCGGTGAAGACTATGAGGAGGTTTCCGAGCACGTCTGGGTGCATAAAACGGCAAAAGTATTCCCCAGCGCCTATTTGGGCGCACCGTGCATCATCGGGCCGGAAACGGAGGTTCGCCACTGCGCCTTCATTCGCGGCAGCGCGCTTGTCGGCGCAAACTGTGTGGTCGGCAACAGCGTGGAACTGAAAAACGTGATCCTCTTCGACCATGTTCAGACGCCGCACTATAACTATGTGGGCGACTCGATCCTCGGCTATTACTCCCACATGGGCGCGGGCTCCATTACCTCCAATGTCAAGTCCGACAAAAAGCTTGTTGTCGTCCACAACGGCACGGAGCAGATCGAGACCGGCATTAAAAAATTCGGCGCCATGCTGGGCGACTATGTCGAAGTCGGCTGCAACAGCGTCTGCAACCCCGGTACGGTCATCGGCCGCCACAGCAACGTTTATCCCACCTCCTGCGTCCGCGGCGTCGTCCCCGAGAACAGCATTTTCAAGGACAACGGCGTGATCGTCGAAAAGCACGACTGAACCAAGAGAAACTGAAACGGTAAAGGAGCAGTAAAATGAGAGTTGTTATTCAGGACAATTACGATAAAATGAGCAAATGGGCGGCTAACTACATCGCCGCGAAAATCAACGCGCACAAGGAAGACCGTCCCTTTATTCTCGGCCTTCCGACGGGCTCGTCTCCGATCGGCGTGTATCAGGAGCTGATCCGCAAGAACAAGGCGGGTGAGGTTTCCTTTGCCAATGTCGTAACCTTCAACATGGACGAATATCTCGGCCTGCCGCACGAGCATGACCAAAGCTACTGGTACTTCATGCACGACAATTTCTTCGATCACCTGGTTGATATGAAGCCGGAGAACATCAACATTCTCAACGGCATGACCGACGATCCCGTGGGCGAGTGTGCCCGGTATGAGGAAAAGATCGCCTCTTACGGCGGTATTGACCTGTTCATGGGCGGCATCGGCGTGGATGGCCACCTGGCCTTCAACGAGCCTTTCACCTCCCTTACGTCGCGGACCGGTCTGCGTGATCTGACGACCGACACCCGCATCGTCAACTCCCGCTTCTTCGGCGGCGACCCGGAAAAAGTCCCCGCCCAGGCGCTTTCCGTCGGCATCGGCACGGTCACGGATTCCAAGGAGGTCCTCGTGCTGATCTCCGGCCACAATAAGGCCCGCGCCCTGGCTGCCACGGTTGAGGGCAATGTCAGCCACAAGTGGACCTGCAGCGCGCTGCAGATGCACAATGGCGCCATTATTGCCTGTGACGAGGCGGCCTGCGGCGAGCTGACCGTCGATACCTACAAGTATTTCCTCGACATCGAGAGAAAAGAGAGGCTGTAAGATGGGCAAATATTTCGGGACCGACGGCTTTCGCGGCGAGGCCAACAAGGATCTGACCTTTGAACACGCCATCAAGATCGGCCGCTTCCTCGGCTGGTACTACGGCGCAAGAGAGAACAAAAAGGCCAAGATCGTCATCGGCAAGGACACGCGCCGCTCTTCCTACATGTTTGAGTATGCCCTCTGCACGGGCCTGATGGCCTCCGGCGCGGACGCCTATATCATGCATGTCACCACAACGCCGTCTGTCGCCTACATCGCCCGCGTGGACGATTTTGACTGCGGCATCATGATCTCTGCCTCTCACAACCCCTACTATGACAACGGCATCAAGCTGATCAACGGCAACGGGGAGAAGATGGACGAGGAGACGATCCTGAAGGTCGAGGATTACATCGACGGCAAGATCGAGATCCCGGTCTCCGAACGTGAGGACATCGGCCGCACGGTAGACTATGTCGCCGGCCGCAACCGCTATATCGGGCACCTGATCTCCATGTCAAAGTACAGCTTCAAAAATGTCAAGGTCGGACTCGACTGCGCTAACGGCGCCTCCTGGCAGATCGCGAAGGCTGTGTTCGACGCGCTCGGCGCCAAGACCTATGTCATCAATGACGAGCCGAACGGCTACAACATCAATACCGACTGCGGCAGCACGCATATCGAGCATCTGCAGAAATATGTCGTTGACAACGGCCTTGATATCGGTTTTGCCTTTGACGGCGATGCGGATCGCTGCCTGTGCGTGGACGAAAAGGGCAATCTCGTCACGGGCGACCATGTGCTGTACATTTACGGCTTGTATATGAAGGAGCGCGGCAAGCTGCTCAACAACAAGGTCGTTACGACGGTCATGTCCAACTTTGGCCTTTACAAGGCGCTCGACAAGGTCGGGATCGAATACGACAAAACCAAGGTCGGCGACAAGTACGTCTATGAAAACATGGTGCAGACCGGCAACCGTCTCGGCGGCGAGCAGAGCGGACACACAATCTTTCTCAAGTACGAGACGACCGGTGACGGTATTTTGACTGCCCTGAAGCTGATGGAGGTCATGCTGGCAAAGGGAAAGCCCATGAGCGAGCTGGCCGCGCCCGTCGTGTTCTATCCGCAGGTGCTGAAAAACGTCCGCGTCAAGTCCAAGCCCGACGCGCAGAACGACCCCGACGTACAGGCGGCCGTCGCCAAGGTGACAGAGGAGCTTGGCGATACCGGCCGTATCCTGGTGCGCGAGAGCGGCACCGAGCCGGTCATTCGCGTGATGGTCGAGGCTGACACAAAGGAGATCTGCGAAAAATACGTCGACAGCGTCATCGCAGTCATTAAAAGCAAGGGCCACCTGGCCTGAGCCGTAACAAGCCGAACGGGATGCTTCCAAAGGAGGCATCCCGTTTTTGTATAGAAATTCAGAGAATGCTGTGATATGATGAAAGCGATATGCAGCAGCAGGGGAGAAGAGCCCAATGAGAAACGACTTTTTTGCGATGTATGACGCGCTTTGCACCGGCGTAACGGGAGAAGAAAAAATCGAGAAGACAATAACCGGCGAACGCTGGGCGTATGCCGAGACGGCGTCGTCTGCCGGTATCGCGATGTTTACCGCGGGCAGCACAATAGCACCGCTGCATGCGACGCTGGAGTGCATGAGCCTTGACGAGGCCGCGCAGAGCGTGAAAAGCTGGAACCTCGAGGAGGCTTCGCTCGGCCTTGCGGCGGTGAACGCGTTTTACAATACGCCCGCGCGGATAGAGGCCTTCAGCGCCGAGGTCTCGATGGACGTGTTTTACACGGACGGGATCGATCTGCGGGGAAAAACCGTCGCGCTTATCGGCCATATGCACGGACCAAAGGGCTTGCGGGAACAAGCAAAAAAGGTATATGTCCTCGAACGTGAGCCGCAGGAGGGCGACTATCCGGACAGCGCCTGCGACTGGATCCTGCCGCAATGCGACCTTGTAATCATCACGGGCAGCGCGCTTATCAACAAGACGCTGCCGCATCTGCTGGAGCTGAGCCAAAATGCGCTCACGATCCTGACCGGGCCGTCCGTCCCGCTCTGCCCGGAGCTGTTCGATTTCGGCCTTGACCGGATCGCGGGAATGGCGGTCACCGACCGCACGGCCATGCATGTGCGGGTGCAAAAGGGCCTGCGCGGCTCGCCCTACGGCGAGGGGATGCCGTTCCTGCTGAAAAAAAGATAGATAAAGAAATCGCAAAAGCTCCGGCTGGCTGCCGGAGCGTTTGCGGCGTTCACAGAGATTGTTTACTTCACAAATCCGATCGCAGTGGCTGGGGAGCGGCGCGCGATCTCAGAGAGTGCATCGTCGGTTGCCTTTTCGTCTTCGCTGATCACGTCGCCCCATTCCTTGCCGCCGACGACAAAGACGAGACGAAAATAATGGAACACGGCTTTCCCGCAGCACATGCGGCCGTTGACCTCCTGCACGCGGATAAAGGCGCGCTCCAGCTGGGCGTAAGGCACATATTTCGTCTTAAATCCATCGCGGTAGTACACGCCGAGCGAGCCGACGAGAACCTTGTCAAAACGCTGCGCGGCGTCAAAATCGGCGGTGACTGCCGCATCACTTACGACCCCTGACGGCGCGGCGAATTTTTTATCTGACATGCGGATCCCTCCTGGTTTCATTTTCTGTATCATAACACATATTCCTTGCACACGCTATCACAATATGATAAAATCAAACCATATCAAACCATAAATCTAATTTAACGGAGGACAAGACATGTACTGCACAAGAAAGGTCTCGGACGACCTGATCTGGGTCGGCGCGGACGACCGGCGACTGAGCTGCTTTGAAGGCGTTTACAGTGTACCGGAGGGTGTTTCCTATAACTCCTATCTGATGCTCGATGAGAAGACCGTGCTTTTCGACACCGTTGACAAAGCGGTCTATCAGACTTATTTTGAAAATGTTGCCTTTGCGCTCGGCGGGCGGAAGCTGGATTACCTGGTCATTTCGCATATGGAGCCGGACCACGCCTACACGGTCGGCGATCTGATCGTCCGCTATCCCGATGTCCGGATCATCTGCAACGCAAAGATCAAAACCATGCTCGGCCAGTTCTTCCCGCAGGATCTGTCTGATCGCATCGTGCTCGTCAAGGAGGGCGACAGCTTTTCCGCCGGACGCCATGTGCTGAACTTTATCAACGCTCCCATGGTCCACTGGCCCGAGGTCATGATGACCTATGACAGCACCGACGGCATTCTTTTCTCTGCCGATGCGTTCGGGCTTTTCGGCGCGCTCAACGGCCGGCTCTTTGCCGACGAGACCGATTTCTTTACCGAACACCTGGACGAGGCAAGACGCTATTATACCAACATAGTCGGCAAGTACGGCCCCCAGGTGCAGAACGTGCTGAAAAAAGCCGCCGCGCTGGATATCAAGATCGTCTGCCCGCTGCACGGCTTCGTCTGGCGCAGCAATTTCGGTGAATTCCTGGAAAAGTATCAGCTCTGGAGCAGCTATACGCCCGAGGAAAAGAGCGTCATGATCGCCTATGCTTCGGTGTACGGCCACACGGAGAACGCCGCGAACATTCTTGCCGTCAAGCTCGCCGAGAGAGGGGTACGCGTTCGGATGCACGACACCTCCGTCATTCCGGCCAGCAACATTGTCTCCGACGCTTTTCGCTGCAGCCGTCTTGTTTTCGCGGCCACGACCTATAACAACGGCGTGTTTGTCACAATGGAGAACCTGCTGCACGATATTGCGGCCCACAATCTGCAGAATCGAAAGATCGCGCTGATCGAAAACGGCAGCTGGGCGCCGACGAGCGGCAAAGCCATGCGCGAGATTCTAAGCGGTCTGAAGAATGTTGAATTTATCGGCGATAATATTACGCTTAAATCCGCTTTGACAGAGGGGCAGCTTTCCGAGCTCGACGCGCTGGCCGACGTACTGGCTGCGGATCTCTGATCAGACCCTGACGGGAAAGGAATTTCTTTCTCCTTCATTCCGGCCGGTTACAGAAAAATACTGTGCGAGGCGTTAATGGGCGCTGCTGAGCAGAATATATTTAACTGACAGGATGCAGCAAACGGGACAGAGTGTATCTCTGTCCCGTTCTTGTACTAAAAAGCATTTTACGACAGACATGGTAAAAATGACGAAATTGACAAGGAATTAACGGGCTTGTTACAAACTTGACTATTTATTTTGACGGATTTTGACCGGGAAAGCATAGACATTTTGCGACAGATTGTGTTATGATATGCGGGTACAAAAATGCGAGGTGAAGCGTATATGACCCATACATTCAAGCGCGGCGTACACCCCAATTACATGAAGGCCCCGGAGATCCCGATCTCTGTGGTCACGCCGCCTCCTCAGGTGATCATCCCCATGGCGCAGCATATCGGTGCGCCCGATAAGCCGCTTGTCGCCGTCGGCGATTATGTGAAGATGGGGCAGAAGATCGGCGAAAATCCCGCGCCTGTTTCCGCACCTGTTCACGCCTCCGTCTCCGGCAAGGTCGTCGCTGTCGAGCCGCGGCCGCATCCGCTCGGCGATATGATCATGTCCATCGTGATCGAAAACGACTATCAGGATACACCGTGCGAAGATCTTCAGCCGCTGACGGAACAGCAGTTGAAGGATCCCGACGCGATCCTGACGCGCATCCGCGAGGCCGGCGTCGTCGGCATGGGCGGTGCGATGTTCCCGACGGCGTTCAAGATCCGCGGCGGCATCGGGAAGGTCGACAAGCTGGTCATCAACGGCGCCGAGTGCGAGCCTTATCTGAACGGCGACCATCTGACCATGCTGAA